>CAYFRY010000008.1:0-2192 GCA_964345665.1 uncultured Oscillospiraceae bacterium | reverse complement strand
CGGTAAAAGGTTAAATACGGCCAGCATGATGTTGGTCACAAAGAACATGGACGCCAACTGAGCCAAGGTGCTCAATAAGGTAAAGGCAAAGCCGGCTTGCCCGTTCTTAAACATCAAAATCTGCGCAAAATTAGCTAAATAGTAAACAAAACACGCGATCACCGACAAGACCAAATTGCTCATCGGCCCCGCAATAGAAACCAAAGCGAAACCCTTCTTCATGTTCACATCGCGTCGAAAGCGTGAAGGGTTGACAGGAACGGGTTTGGCCCAGCCCACAGGTGCGCCCATGGCAATAAAAAGCGTTCCGATCGGATCCAAATGCGCTGCCGGATTGAGCGTCAAACGCCCGGCCAGTCGCGCCGTATCATCGCCTAGTTTATACGCCGTACGTGCATGCCAATACTCATGAATGCAAAGCGACATCAAAAGCGCCACGATGCGCATCAAATACTCGCTAAGAGAGGCTGCGCCCCTAATTACATCTAACAAATCCCTACCTCTTTCAAGCCGACCTCAGCTAAGACGACGCAAAGCCAAGCGGCACATGTGACCATTGATGTTCCAATCTTTCACGGCTTCGGCTTTTGCCAAGAGTTCTTCTGTTAAGATTAACAGTTCTTCCGCAAGAACTTCTGAGCTAATTGCCAAGGCTTTGTTAACAAATACGGCGGAAAGCTCGGCTCCCGCTTCGTAGGCAACGGAGATGCGGTCAATGACGTTAAAGTCGGCTTCTTTACGCATCGTTTGAATTTTGGAAACCAACTCACGCATCAGGCCTTCTTCCAGAAGTTCCGGACTGAGTTTGAGATCCAAGGCGACCGTAACGTCATGGTCACTTTCACTTGCCAGGCCTTCCGCTTGCTGACGTTCGATCAGAAGATCTTCTTCCGCCAGTTCATGCGCCACTCCGGAAAGTTCAACGATCAATTTACCGTTTTCCTTCAGTTCACGCATCGCCTCACGGCCGTTGAGCGATTTAAGGCGTTCGGATAAAGCGGGCAGGTCTTTGCCAAAACGACGACCAAGGGTTCTGAGCTGCGGCTTGAAAATGTAATCCTCAAGCTCTGTAGCGTCGTTGATGAAATGGCAGGTCTTGACGTTGAGTTCGTCGAGTGCCAGTTCCGTGAAGGCCTTATCCAATTCTAAACCGGCCACATACATTTTCGCCAGAGGCTGACGGTTCTTGACGCCGGAGGCATTACGAGCGGCACGGCCCAATACGACGACCTCCAGGAGATCTTCCATCTTGGTTTCCAAATCCTTATCCATCAAGCTTTCGACCGCAACGGGATAGGGACAAAGATGTACGCTTTCGGGCGCGTTCTTATCAACCGAGCGCACCAAATTTTGGTAGATGCTTTCCGTTACGAAGGGCACGAAGGGCGCCGCCAAACGGATCAGACTCTCAAGGACGGTGTAAAGCGTCATGTAAGCGTTGATTTTATCCTGTGTCATTTCACCGGCCCAGTAGCGCTCACGGTTGCGGCGGACATACCAGTTAGAGAGCTCGTCGGTAAAGATCGAGAGCGCACGGCCACCCGTGGTGACGTCGTAGTTTTCCAAACTTTTATCGACCTTCAGAATCAGTGATTGCAGTCGTGAAAGAATCCAACGGTCCATAACGTTAAGGCTCTCTGTATCTAACTTATACTGAGTCGGATCGAACTGATCGATATTGGCATACATGATGTAGAAAGCATAGGTGTTCCAGAGCGTGCCCATGAACTTACGCTGACCTTCACCGACCGCCTCATCCGAATAACGACTCGGTAGCCAAGGATTAGAGTTGGTGTAGAAATACCAGCGAATCGCGTCGGCACCTTTGCCATTCAACACTTCCCAAGGATCGACAACATTGCCTTTATGCTTGGACATTTTTTGGCCGTCTTTATCCTGAACCAGACCCATGACCTCGCAGTTTTTGAAGGAGCTCTGACCCAGAATGCCCGTGGCAATCGCCATCAGAGAATAGAACCATCCGCGTGTCTGGTCCAGCGCCTCCGAGATAAAGTCCGCCGGGAAACGCGCTTCGAAGATCTCCTTATTTTCAAAGGGGTAGTGGAATTGGGCAAAAGGCATGGCACCCGAGTCGAACCAGCAGTCGATGACCTCCGGCACGCGCTCCATCAGCTCGCCGCAGTCCGGGCAGGTCAGGTGAACCTTGTCGATGTAGGGGCGGTGCAGCTCAA
>CAYFRY010000007.1:9654-17107 GCA_964345665.1 uncultured Oscillospiraceae bacterium | reverse complement strand
CAACAATGCCTTAGCGGTAAATAAGGTCTTCGTCGAGCTTCCGGTCAAAATCGGAAGGATAGGCACCAAATCATTACCCGTCTCCCTCAACTTTACATGAGGTAAGGCCGACAGCTTCTCCTTCATATATCGGGTAATTTCGTGTAAACGTGTTACGCGCCAAGGTTCCTCTTTAAGAATTCTCAAGGCACAGTGTGCAGCGGCTACTTGTCCGGGAGGAATGCTGGCTGAGAAGATAAAAGGTCTTGAAGTATGCTTAACATAGGTAATTATTTCTTGTGAGGCCACCATACAGCCGCCCAGAGAAGCTAAAGTTTTTGAAAAAGTATTCATAATAATGTCTACTTCATCCACTAAACCGAAATGGCTGGCCGTTCCTCTTCCGCCCTCACCTAAAATTCCTAAGGCATGTGCGTCATCAACCATGACCCCAGCACCGTATTTTTTGGCTAAGGCTACGATTTCAGGCAACTTGCATATTTCACCTTCCATACTGAAAACGCCGTCTGTAACAATTAATATGCCTTTATCTTCAGAAGCGTGCAGTTTAAGCTTCTTTTCCAAATCTTCCATATCGCTATGTTGATATTTATAAGTCTTGGCAAAACTGAGCCTCGTTGCATCATAGATGCTGGCATGATTCATAGCGTCAGAAAGAATGACATCGTTACGACCCGCAATCGCAGAAATGATTCCAAGATTACTTTAAAAACCGGTAGAAAAGGTTAATGCCGCCTCTTTTCCTAAAAATTCCGCTAAGTCCTTTTCCAAATCCACATGAATATCTAAATTACCGTTCAAAAAACGAGAACCGGAGCAACCGCTTCCGTATTTTTCGATTCCTTTAATAGCCGCCTCCTTGACACGGGGATCTGCAGTAAGGCCAAGATAGTTATTGGATCCCAGCATATAGGTATGCCGGCCTTCAATTTATTAAGCCTCTACTTATGCAGAACCTTAGCTAAGAATTCTTTGGTGCGAAGCTGCCGGGGCGCGGAGAAGATCTCTTCCGGAACGCCCTCTTCCGCAATCACTCCTTCATCCATAAAAAACAAGCGAGTTCCTACTTCTCTGGCAAACCCCATTTCATGTGTAACAATAATCATTGTAATACCGGTTTTAGCCAAGTCCTTAATGACATCCAATACTTCACCAATCATTTCAGGATCAAGAGCCGAAGTGGGTTCGTCAAAAAGCATGATTTTGGGATTCATGGCTAAAGCTCTTGCAATAGCAACACGTTGTTTCTGACCACCTGACAATTTGTTGGGATACTCGTTTTGTTTATCCAAAAGGCCTACACGCTTTAACAGACCTTGAGCCTTCTTAACAGCCTCAGCTTCTGTCATTAGGCCTAAAGTGGTCGGAACCAAGGTGATGTTTCTTAAAACCGTCAAATGGGGGAAAAGATTGAAATGTTGAAACACCATCCCCATCCCGGTTCTTACCTTATCAATATCGACTTTTGTATCGGTAATTTCAAGTCCATCCACAAAAATTTGACCGGAACTGGGTTCTTCAATAAGGTTCAAGCACCTCAAAAACGTACTCTTTCCTGAGCCTGAAGGCCCAATTACCACCAAAATCTCGCCTGCTTCAATATGTGTGCTGATGTCGTTAAGGACTTGAAGCGAGCCAAAAGATTTTGATAAGTTTTTAATGTCGATCACTTCTTGCCAGCCTCCTCTCTAACAGTCTGAGCAGATGAGAAAGCCCTAAGACGATTATCAAATAAACTATTGCAACTAAAAGATAAGGCATATAAGGATCATAGGTAATGTCTTTGATATTTTGTCCTGCTCTTGTTAAATCCGTTAATCCGATATAACCGGCAACTGAGGTTTCTTTCAACAGAACAATTAATTCATTAAACAAGGTGGGCAAAATGTTCTTTATAGCTTGCGGCAGAACAATAAGTCGCATAGTTTTTCCATAAGATAGACCCAAAGAGCGTCCGGCTTCCATCTGACCTTTATCAATGGACTCAATACCGGCTCTGAAATTCTCCGCAACATATGCTCCCGAGTTAATGCCGAAAGCGATGCCGGCGGTAAGGACTTTATTAACCTCCACACTTGCAAAAATACCGTAATAAATAATCATGATTTGAATCATGACCGGTGTTCCTCGGATAACTGTAATATAAAAATTAGCAAGCTGGTCCAAAGCTTTAATCGGAGCTCCCGATTTATAGGCTACTCGTATAATACTGAGGGTCAAGCCAATCACTATTCCCAGGGCGCCGGCGATTAAGGTCATTGCAAAAGTATTGCGAAGACCCGTAATAAGCCAAGTATATCGGCCATCCTTAATAAAGTTGAAACTGAACTGCTCGGCTAGGTTTTTCCAATTTTCGGGATTAAAAGCACCGGCATAAGCTGCCAGGGCAAAGAATGCAAAAAGCATCAAAAAACCCGAATAGTCCTTTCTTACGTGTCTCGCCGGTAAATTAGGCATATTAACAGAGTCTGGCTTAGTCACAGTATCCTCTCAGTTCTTAGGGTGTTTTATAGGAGGTTTTTCGAATGACAACCACTTGCTTAGCGTCATCGACATAAGGAATAGAAAAGTCCATGTTGACTTTTCGTTCTTCAGTTACCGTCATGCCGGCAAGAACAATATCCACTTTCCCGGAGGCAAGAGCAGCAGCTAAGGCATCAAAAGCCATTTCTTCAATGACCAGTTCTTTATCCAAATCTTTAGCCAGTTTAGCCGCAATCTCAACATCGACGCCTACAATCCCGTCTCCAACCTTGAATTCGTAAGGTGCGAATCCGGCTTCAGTACCCATGATGAGTTTTCCCTCAGTACCACCTTTATTCATATCAATTGAAGCGGCCTTAACCTCTTCGTCACTGTTATATTTGTCTTTAATTGCTTGAATACTACCGTCTTCGATGTACTGAAGGATTAATGCATCCACTTGGGAGAGAAGTTCAGTATTCCCCTTTTTTAAAGCGGCGGCATAGGCTTCTACTTCATACTCTCCGGGTAAAATCATTAAATCATCATTCTTTTCAAGAATCTTTTTGGCAGGGCCCTCATCCATAATGGTAGCCGCAACTTTGGATTGTTTAAGTTCCAAAATGGCATCTGCATACTTCTCCATTTGGTGCACTTGTTTTTCAACGTTAGATGAGCCGACCAAGTCTTGAGCGATAAAGTCACCCATTGTCCCTTTTTGAACAGAAATGGTCAGTGTAGCCAAATCATCCATTTTAGAAATAGAAATGTCCTCTTTATCAGTCTTGCCACAAGCAATGAAGGATAAACTTATTGCAAACATAAGCAAGGTACCAATAATTCTTTTCATGATTTTTCTTCCTCCTAAGTTAAATTAAACTAAACAATAGCTAATGACAGGTGATTATATCATGACTGGCTCTTACTCAAAAGGCAGAGACTAGAGTAAAATCAGAAAGAAATAATACTTAAATATAAAATAGAAAGCAGACTAAGATGATTAAAGAATTTACCTCACTTTATTATGAAGATGCTTACTGCCAAGAAAATCAAGCTGAAATAATCAGCATAGAGAAGCATAAAGACACTATAGCCGTGGAACTGACTCAGTCCTGCTTTTATCCTGAAGGAGGCGGACAGCCCGGTGACAGAGGTTTTATACGCGTAGAGGGCAGCAATAGAAAAATAGAAGTCAAAGACTGTATATTAAAGAACCATCGAGTCCTTCACGTTCTTGAAAACGAAGAAAAGCTTCAAGTCGGTCAAAAAGTAAGTGCATGTATAGATTGGGCCAGACGCTTTGAACTTATGCAACAACACAGCTCAGAGCATATTTTTTCAGGACTTGCGAACAGAACGTATGGCCTTCATAATGTCGGGTTTCACATAAACGATGAATACATGACCTTCGATTTCGACGGTTTCTTGGATCAAAAACAATTACTGGAACTCGAAGAAAAAGTTAATCATATCATTTATCAAAATCTTCCCATTGAGATAAAGATTTACTCGGCTTCGGAGACGGAAAACTTGGATTTTCGTTCGAAGAAAGCTATTCCTGAAGATTTAAGGTTGGTTATTATCGAAGAGGTTGATTCATGTGCATGTTGTGGGACACAGGTAAAAAGGACCGGAGAAATCGGTTGTTTTATTATTATTGACAGCTTACGTTACAAAGGAGGCGTTCGCATCACTGCTCTTGCCGGTTCCAGAGCCTTAAGGTACTTACGGGCCATTCGCACAGAAATAAAAAAATCATCACAACTGCTTTCCAGTAAAGAAACGGAGCTTTCCGAGGCAGTAGAGGTTCAAGTTAAAAAACTAAAAGACTCTGAGGCCAAAGCAGCTCAAATGAGTCGGATTTACTTTGCAAAATTAATTGAGGAAACAGTACCTGATGGTATGAACACGTATCGATATTTCATCGGATTTTCCACTGCTCAGCTTAAAAATTACGTCAAAAGCATGGCTGAAAAAAACAGAGGAGTTCACTATGCCCTATTGGCTACCCCTGATCCTAAACGCCTACAGTACTTTATCTGTTCAAAATCTGATTTAGACAGAGACCTGGAATTGTTAAATGTGGCCTTAAACGGGAAAGGCGGTGGTCGATCAGGATTCGCACAGGGAACGATAAATGTAGACTATCCGACTGCCAGATCTTACTTTGATTCTATTTGCCACGCTATGGATTCTTTGATATTGTAAAAGAATCCATCGGATAAATACATTTAAGAAAGAATAACTATGAAAGAAAATAATAAATCGAATCCTAAAAAGATTCTGTCCTTCAGTCTGGCTGTTCTACTTATTGTTCTCGTTTTTATGGGTGTTTATTTTGTTTATAACCGTTTATCCAAGTCCAATGATTTAAATCTAGAAGTCGGACAAACGTTGCAAACTTTTGAAACAATCGATATTTCTAAAAACGAGGGCTCGAAAAGTGAGCAGAACAATGAAATCGATTATTCTGCACCTGATATTACTGCGACTGATGCGGACGGAAATCCGATCAGTTTGAAAGACTTCAGAGGTAAAACGGTCATTTTGAATTTTTGGGCCTCTTGGTGTCCGCCTTGCAAGGCTGAATTTCCGGATTTTCAAAAGTATTATGATGAAAAAAAAGAAGCCGAGGATATTGCCTTTGTTCTGATTAATTTAGTAGGAAGCAACGGCGAAACCAAAGAAAAGGCCGCTGCTTTTTTAGAAGAAAATACTTATTCACTTCCCCTCTATCTTGATGTCGAAGGTAGAAGTGCCTCGGCTTATCAAATCGTCAGCATTCCTACTACATACATAATTACCCCTTCCGGTGAGCTCTATTATCGTAATGTCGGTATGATCTCTTACGATAAGCTGCTTGAGATGACGAAGAAAGCGGCTGAAGAATGATTTACTTATTACTGCTCATGGAGGGAATTTTAGCATTTATTTCCCCATGCATTCTGCCCATGGTTCCTATTTATTTAATTTATTTAGGTGGAGACCGAGAAAAATCAAGTACGCGTTCTAAGCCTATAAAATACCGTGCTCTCAACACCTTGGCTTTTGTGTTCGGGTTCACCCTTATCTTTGTTTTGCTCGGCGCTGTTGCAACTAGTATCGGAGCTTATCTTAATCAACATTTGAGTTCTATTCGTCTTCTCTCCGGTATAGTCATGCTAATAATCGGTATCTATTATCTGGACTTTATCCACTTACCTGATTTCATCAGGAGTAAGTATTCGAAGAGAGAGAGAAATGAAAAATCCGGTATTTTAGAAAAGGAAACCGGTTTATTAAGAAGCTTTTTGTTCGGGATGGCTTTTTCAAGTACTTGGTTGCCTTGTGTAGGTACATTTTTAGCTTCAGCGTTAACCTTAGCCGCTAATCGAAGCACCGTTATTGAAGGTATGTTCATGCTTTTTGTCTTTTCTATGGGCTTAGGCATTCCTTTTTTAATCACTTCTCTTCTTTTTGAAAAACTGCGCTCGGCTTTCAATTTTCTTAAAAAGCACGCTCGCACAATACGAATAATCAGTGGTCTGCTGTTAATTCTATTAGGTATCAGCATGCTGTTTAATGTTCATACCTTGTACCTGGCGTTTTTTAATTAAGGTGATTCATTGTATGAAAAAGAAAACTGAAATATTTGCACACAGAGGTTCTTCTTTTACTTATCCGGAGAACACACTTTGTGCCTTTGATGTGGCGCTGAATGAGGGCGCAGATGGAATTGAATTAGATGTGCACTTAACCAAAGACGGGATTCCGCTTGTAATTCACGATGAGAGTTTCTTAAGAACTTCAATGGGCGTGTACTCAAAAGATGTTTATGAACTTGATTTTCAAGAATGCCAACGTATTAATTTATCAAATTATAAAGCAGAGATATTTTCACCACCGCCTTCCCTAAAAGAGGTGCTGCTTCGATATAAAGATAAGCCATTGAAGATTAATATTGAAATTAAAACAGATGTAATAGATTATCCCGGGATTTCAGAAATTGTTTTGGATGTGTGCAGGGAGACAAAGTTTCCGATCGATAAACTCATCTTTTCTTCTTTTAATCTAAAGACCTTACTGGAGTTAAAGAAGCTTAATTCAAAACTCGATTTGGCGTTTCTTTTTAAGCGATATACTTTGGGTTTGAGAAGGACGCTGAGAGAAAATGATATTCGGGACATTCATCCTCACTTTGCCAACGCCTTCTTCCCTTTTTTTATGCCTATTTTTTTCAGGCGCTTCAAGCAACGTTACTGGACAGTAGATCACCCTGTTCTTATTAAACTATTGTTGATTTTTAGAGTAGAAGCCATTATCACAAATAAACCTTGTTTAGCCCTGTCCATTCGTGATAAGAAAACGACTTAGCGGGGCATTTCGGGAGTAAAACGCAAGGGGGGCACAAGCTCCAATTCTTCCATTTTTTGACGCGCAAGGACGATATCATTCCAAAGATGTATACGCATAGTATTATTTCTTAAAATATAGGCAGGATGAAAGGTCGGTAAAATCAGAAGACCTTCTTTTTCGATAAAATGACCTCGAGCTTTAGTAATCGGCTGATCATTCTCACAAAAATAATTGAAAGCGGTTGCACCAAGCAAGACCGCCACCTTCGCATTAACAAACTGTAATTGTTCTTGCAATAAAGGCATACAGGCGGCAGCTTCTTCTCGACTTGGTTTACGATTTCCCGGTGGTCTACATTTAACGATATTACAAATATGATATTGATCTTCACAAAAGCCGTTGGCTTGTAAGAGATAGTTTAGAAGCTTGCCTGATTTTCCGACAAAGGGCAATCCTTGATCATCTTCTTCTGCTCCCGGACCTTCACCGATAAAGACAAGGGGTGCTTGTATTGCTCCGCGAGAAACGACAACCTGTCGGCGATTGTTAAAAAGTTCACAGGCCTTACACTGATTACATTTTTCGACAAACTGATTCCATGAACTATTTGAAAAAACACTCATACCTATTACAACACAACCATGACAAAGTTATC
>CAYFRY010000007.1:4593-9644 GCA_964345665.1 uncultured Oscillospiraceae bacterium | reverse complement strand
TCGTGCCTGGACCAGTCCGGGTCGGATCGAAGGCTCGGCAGAAGATCGGCAATGGCATTTCCATCCGTTTCAAAAGGCCCGAAGTGCTCACCGATGCAAAGTCCTCTAATCTCATCTTGAGACATTAACTCGTGTAAATATTGTCTACATAGCAAACGGGATTCTAAAAGCTCTGTATCGGTGCTTGAACCATGGACAATTTTAGCAGCATCAACCTTCAAGCGGCGCAACATGTTGATTTCAACCTTTAGCCTGGTCAACATAGCTTCATTAGATGGAAATACTTTATCAAGTTGAACTACAACCGTTGCCATAAGCTCCTCCTTATTCACACCTATTTATTGTAACACAATGAACCTTTAATGTTTATGAGTATTTACAAATATAAATCAAAATTTAAATCTTAAAAGTAGTGCTATAATACCCACACGGAGGATGAGTATATTACGATGAATAAAATATATAAATACGAAATGCACTGTCATACCGGTGAATTCGGATGGTGTGCCAAGGTTCCTGCAAAAACGCTCGTTGAAGAATATGCGAAAGCCGGTTATCAAGGAATCTGTATCAGTAACCACTATATAGACTTTGGCTTCCAATATATGCCTGAAATTTCATGGCATGCTAAAATCAAACGATACCTCAAGGGCTATCACGCTGCAGTAAAAACAGCTGAAAATTATGACATGGATATAATCTTAGCCTTAGAATTACGTTTTAAATCCAATGTATATAATGACTATTTAGTCTTCGGTATGGACGAAGAATTTTTATATCGTTATCCAAAGCTTTATTCTTATTCTCCGGAAGATTTTAAATGTCTTTGCGAGGATCAAGGACTCATGATATTTCAAGCCCATCCATATCGTTATCCTTGTGAACCCATATCCCCCTTTCTTCTTGATGGTCTAGAGGTGTTTAATGGAAATCCACGTCAAGAAAACAACAATCATTTGAGTCTTGCGCTTCAGAAAAAGACCGGACTTTTACCTATCAGTGGTTCCGATTATCATCAATTGCAGGACTTAGCCACGGGCGGATGTGTTTTTGACCGCCGTATACGGAACGGAAAAGAGCTTGTTGAATTGTTTGACAAACAAAAAAAAGAGCCTTTGAAGGCTCTGTATCAAGTGATTCAAAATAGCGGGCAAATCAATCGGAGACCGTAAAGGCCTGCCTACAAAAAAGACTGATACTGTCACAAAAGGACAAATAATAGTCCGGATTTTGATCATATAAGAGATGAGAATAGAGTATCCCTCCCTTTTCATTCAACAATCGAAGACTCCAAATGCTATGAAATTCACTTTCCCTAGCGGAAGTGGATTTTTTGGAACCTTCAGGCCATTTTGAAAAATTAGCATTGTGGATAAAATTTCGAATTTCATTCAACTCTAACAGACTGAGTGTTCTGGTGAAATTACGGTTCCAACGATTGGATTCCTGCCATTTCAACAGTCGTTTCTCCAAATCAATAGAAAGCTTAATAGAGCCTTTAGGATTAATCGTTAACTCTGTTACTAATGTAACCACTTCACGCGGATTAAAACCGCTCTGTGAGCTAGCTTTCATGCCCTTTTTCCTCCCCAAGAAGTAATGCAATCGTTTTGAGGGATGCTTCTTTACTCGTTCCCCAGTCGGCTGATTTGTTACGATAATCATGCTTATCAACGTACCCTTGTAAGTCATTTTTTAATTCAGTAAACTCGTTATGTAATATTTTGGATAAAGCGCTCAAAAATTGCTTCCTCATGCTTGTATTTAATTGCTTTCCTGCATGGATGCACAGTTGAGCGGCATGTGGTAAGCAAAGAAACTTACAGTTCTCCATCTTTTTTTGAAATGACAAATCATTTTTATAAATATAAACCAAAGAATGAAAATATTGATTCATGTGTTCCTCAAGCGAACGACAATAGAGGCACGTATCATGATTACTTATGTCATTAAGCAGTCTAGCTTCCTGATTGGATGATTTGGAAAAAATATTATTTTTAGAAGATAAGCTCAGTAGTTTTTCCAACGTTTTTGTCATGTCCGAACGTCTTTCTTGAAGATGCGTTTGTAAAATTAATGCTAAACCCAAACGATTAAGGCCGCTATTATATAGTCGATAAAAGTGAGTTTGACAAAACCCGTTTTTATTCGTTTGTATTCTAATGTCGGGTGCCATTAACGCGGGGCCCAAGTAATAACGCAGTAAATCTTCTTCGTAGGCCTCTTCCAAGTAACAAAGCGGGCACTTTTCCGACTGGTCCAGCGCATCATTAATGGGAATGGTATAGACTGTTTCATCCATTTTTTCTTACCTCATAAGTCTTCCCTAAACCGTTAGAATGAAAGCCGTTATTTTGTGTGGCTGCCTGCACTAAACGTATGGCACGAACATTGACAGCAAGCACATTAATTGAGGTATACTCCTCGACAAGTTTACTCACAAGCAACTGAGCACGGCTCAAAACATCTTGAGCATTGTAGCCGAAATAAAGCGAAAGTTGAATGCTGATAATCACGCCATAGACTTCCTTTGAGATTTGACAGTTAATCATATCGGCAACGCCCGGAACTTTTTCAACAATTAATGCAATCATGTGACTTATTGCCTCATCCGACATAGAATAACGTCCAAGACTGGAAAAGGTCGGTCTCACCATAGTTCTTTCATTTTCAGTGGTGAAGGTGTCTACGCCACGCTCTCTATCCAAACGTTTTCTAAGGCGACCTAAAGGGTCAGCGAAATAACCTGAAAACTCATGTTTGATCTCCATGCTGGGGACCGGAATAGTATGCTGTCCTTCGCTTAGTCGTGTGTGTTTAGCCAAGCGTCTTTCTTCTTCTGTGCTTACGTCTTCAATTCGAATGAGCATGGACGGTTGGTTGAGCCATAAGGCTTCACAGATTTTACTGAGCATTGAATCTGAGGTGCCTAAAATCATCAAAGTAGTAGGTTGATGTTCTGCCAAAGCTCTACGCATATTAGCCGCTCTCGTGCTGTCCATAAACAAAGCTTGTCTGACCGATTCAATCTTTGTTTGAGCACGTTTAGCTGATGTGCCTGCTACTATTCTGGAACCGTTAATTAATAGACCGTCATCAATAAGGTAGTTAATATCATTCTTTTTAGCAACCTGAATCGCTCTGGTGCTTTTCCCTGTTCCACTGGGCCCGACAAAAGCCACAACGGCTATTCTTTTTAAGGCCTCACGTAAAGCTTCGTCGACTCTCGTCTGATCAAGCTGTTGCCTGCTTTCAACCGCAGATTGCAGACGATCAATCGGGTTTAAATCCATGCGATTTTGGAGATTTTTAAGTGCGGTAACGGGGTCGCTCTGTGATTCTTCAGGCGTCTTTTTGCTTTTCCTCTTTCTAAACCACTTCAACGGTAGAGCCAAGTTTAGGACTCCTATCTTTCCCAGTTGTGAAAAACCTCTTGTTCGTCATCGTTCTCTTCAAGCATGTCAATTAATTTTTCGAGTTGTTCTTGAATCCCCTCATCACTGACTGTAATCCAATTATCCGGTGTAGGTTCAATACTGCTTTCCTCAATTTGATAATTCAATGAATAGAGTTGATCTCTTACCGAAGAAAAATTTTCGGAACTTGTTTCAATCTCATAGACTTCATCAAAGGATTCAAAATCCTCAGCACCGGCTTCCAAAGCATCCATCATGACAGCCTCTTCATCCGGATGATTATCCTTAAGAATAGTGATATGTCCTTTGTCTTGGAACATAAAAGACACACAACCGTTTGTTCCCAAATTCCCTCCGTTTCTATCAAACAGGTGGCGAACATCACCGGCGGTGCGGTTTTTATTATCGGTTAAAGTTCTTACAATGACCGCTACACCGGCAGGACCGTAGCCTTCATAAATAATTTCTTCGTAATTTTCGCTATCCCCTGCACCGGAAGCTTTTTTTATGCTTCTTTGAATATTGTCATTAGGCATATTATTACTTTTAGCTTTTACGATAATATCCTTTAATTTAGTATTGGTCTCAGGATCCGGCCCTCCGCTTTTAACGGCAACTTGAATTTCACGACCTATTTTCGTAAATATCTTTCCCCGCGCGGCATCTGCAACACCCTTTTTACGTTTAATATTATTCCACTTGGAATGGCCAGCCATACGTATCCTCCTCAAATAAGTTCAGAATAATTTTAACACACTCGACTTAAGATTGACTATCTGAAAATGAGCGTCAAAGGCTTATGTTCTGGCCTTTTACTTGAATTTTTATGATACAATGGACAAATTCCAATTCAGAAAAGAGGATGATTCTATGCCGCAAGATACGGCTGAAATACTTGAATATAGACTAATCGGTTTAAAGCTAAAAAGTTTACACATATATGACTCTTTACTTGATGATCCTGTTATCTGCGCATTACATGATTTATTGGCCCTTTTTCAAGTTGAAGTGCTTGAACCGGAAGAATTGCTTGTTCATGGCAGTTTTTTCCTTAACCGTCTCATTAAGCACTCTGAAGGCTTATCTTGGGAGGATTATTTGATTTTTCGCATAATAAGCAACGTCAATCCTTTCAGTTTGCATTTTTCTAAACATTTTAATAATGAACCATATGCCTTATGGTTAACAGAAGCAGCCGCATTAGATTTGAAAAATTTACAGACCGTCAGTCAATTTTCTCTGGAAGACTTCTTTCAATTGGTGCGTCAATTAGCGATTGCCACAAATAAAAGTTGGATTCTGGAGAGAATACAGGACATGCCTACGTGGCCTCGAAGTCTTGGAATCACACAGGTCGAAAGTGTGTTCGGGCAATCTGATGCCGGTTTAAAACTGTTTAAACTGTTTTCTGAGACTAAATATGAAGCCGGCGCTTGGCAGCGATTAGCCAAGGCGCTTGCCTATTATCATCATTCAAATGCTTGCGGTGTTTTCGCCTTGAATCGTGTATTCAAATGCAATCCGGGTTCCGAAAACCTGCTAGTCCCGCTGGATCAGAGCCAACAAATGCAGGACTATGCCCTTTATGATTATACTCAAACATTAAGAAAATTAACTGAAAATACAAGTCGTTTT
>CAYFRY010000007.1:3698-4583 GCA_964345665.1 uncultured Oscillospiraceae bacterium | reverse complement strand
ACCGAGGGGGGCAGGAAAATCCTCTTCTGTTCGACTCATGATTAAACATTTTTCTTCTCAGGGTTTACGCATGATTGAGCTTCACAAAGAGGATTTGAAGGCTTTGGTGGATATCTTTAACTTGGTTCATGCATTGGCCATCCGCTTTATTATATTCATTGATGATTTGAGTTTTGAAAGCATGAGCGATGAATACACCATGCTCAAAAACGTTCTTGAAGGTTCTGTTCTAAAACAACCTGACAATATCTTGATATATGTAACCAGTAATCGAAGACACTTGGTAAGTGAGACTTTCCACGAGACACAAAATGCGCTTTATGAGAATGATGTTCGCTCAGAACGCCTCTCATTGGCAGAGCGTTTCGGCTTGAGACTTCGTTTCACGAATCCTCAGAAACAAGATTATTTGAAACTTATCAAACACAGCTTACAAGAGCGCGGTATTGAACTTGATCCCGAAACGGAGAATAAATTGGAGGCTGAAGCTTTAGCCGATTCGGTAAATGAAGCAAGCATGAGCCCCAGAAATGCTGTAAGATTTTTAAGAAAATTTCTTGCCAAGGGAGAAGAGCATGTCCAGTGAAGCACAAAGTATTTTGAAAAAAGAAGTTGCCAGACGGCGTACGTTTGCCATTATTTCTCATCCGGATGCTGGAAAAACGACGATGACGGAAAAATTATTATTGTATGGAGGTGCCATTCATTTAGCCGGATCTGTCAAGGCTAGAAAGGCATCCAGGCATGCCACATCGGATTGGATGGAAATTGAAAAACAAAGAGGCATTTCGGTAACGTCTTCTGTTATGCAATTTGAATATATGGGCTATTGTATCAATATTTTAGATACACCGGGACATCAAGACTTTTCTGAAGACACCTATC
>CAYFRY010000007.1:272-3688 GCA_964345665.1 uncultured Oscillospiraceae bacterium | reverse complement strand
ATCGCACCCTTTTTGCCTCTGATGCTGCCGTTATGCTTATTGACGGTGCTAAAGGTGTTGAAGCTCAGACTATCAAGCTTTTTCAAGTTTGCCGTATGCGTAAGATTCCTATCTTCACCTTTATCAATAAAATGGATCGAGCAGCCAAAGCACCTTTTGATCTCTTGGATGAATTGGAAAAAGTTCTTGGTATTTTTTCCTATCCTATGAATTGGCCTATCGGTACGGACGGAGATTTTCAGGGTATTTATAAGAGGCCTGAAGCCGAACTGGAATTATATCTGGAAAAAACCGGTAAACACGGTGCTGAACAAATCATGCGGAATAGTTTTAGTTTGGACGATGAGGCTATTTCTCAACATCTTGAATCTCATTATAAAAATAAACTCGAAGAAGAGCTTGAGCTTTTAGACGTTGCCGGAGAATCTTTCGATATGGAGCGTATTCTTAGAGGTGAATTGACGCCTGTATATTTCGGCTCGGCAATAAGTAATTTCGGTGTAGAATACTTCCTGCGTTCCTTTCTTGAAATGGCACCTGCTCCGGCTGCGAAAAAGAGTAATGTCGGTTACCTTTCCCCTGCCTCTTCCGATTTCAGTGGATTTGTATTTAAAAT
Source organism: uncultured Oscillospiraceae bacterium (assembly GCA_964345665.1). Taxonomy (GTDB): domain Bacteria; phylum Bacillota; class Clostridia; order Saccharofermentanales; family Fastidiosipilaceae; genus JAXGQD01. The sequence goes on along the minus strand of CAYFRY010000007.1, from coordinate 3,072 downwards.
TCAAGCAAATATGGACCCCAATCATCGTGACCGAATTGCTTTTCTACGTATAAGCTCCGGTGCTTACGAAAAAAATATGGAAGTGACCCATGTGCGCGAAAAGAAAATCATCCGTCTGGCTCAACCCCAGCAATTTCTTGCTCAAGAACACAAATCGGTTGAGTCGGCCTATGCCGGTGATATTATAGGTCTCTTTGATCCGGGAAACTTCAGAATCGGTGACAGTTTCTGTACACCCGGAACTAACATTGAATTCGCTAATATTCCGGTCTTCCCCCCCGAACATTTTTCACGCATTCAACCTAAAGATTCCATGAAAAGAAAACAGTTTCTGAAGGGTATGGAACAACTGTCTGAAGAAGGAGCCATTCAGCTGTATAAGCAGCCTAATATAGGAACTGAAACCTTTATTGTCGGTGTTGTGGGTGTCTTGCAATTTGAAGTGCTTGAACATCGTTTAAAAAATGAATATAAGGTTGATATTTTGCAAAGCCCGCTCAACTATCGTTTTGCACGCTGGCTCAGCATAGACGATAAACATGTATATGATGCCCGGATCATAGAAGAGCTCAGTTTAACTTCGACTACGATGGCGGTCATAGATAGAGATGATGCCTGTGTTCTGTTATTCGAATCGGATTGGGCTATTAATTGGGCACTTGAGAGAAACCCTGAAATTAAACTCTTGGATATTAATTAATTTAGTTTCATTTTCTCGTGCATTGAGTACATTGCCCGTATATTTCAATGCGGTGAGAAAGAATACGAAAACCTACCTTTTCCAGTTCATTCTCAAATGCTGAAAGAGGGCAGTTACTTAAATCAAACATCGCATTGCAGTCGGTACAAACTGCATAATGACGGTGTTGATTTGAATTTAAATAATATGCGAGTGCTTCTCCTTGTGGCAATCTGAATTCGGAAACCATGGATTTGTTTAAAAATAAGTCAAGACAACGGTATACAGTAGATAGCCAGGTTTTCCGTACCGATTCACGCTTCGGATCAGAATACGCCAAAGATTCTTGCAGACCATCCGCAATTTGTGCCGCAGTTAAAGGCAAGGCCTGATTTTTAAGGTAGGTATAAATCGCAGCCCTTTGTTTTGTGAAAACCAGGCCATGTTCCTTAAATGTTTTTCTGATGTCTGTGTCCATACTGATTAAGTCTCCCTTTCTGCTGCTTGCTTTATTCTACTTTTCACTTTTTTTAAAATAATTACGATTAAAAAGACGAATACACTGATTAATACAATGGTCCCGCCAGGTTTCAAATTTAAATAGAAAGAGATTATCAAACCCGAAAAGGTACAGAATAGAGAAATGAAAACAGCTGATTTTTGTGTATTTCGATACGATTGTTCCCGTTGCATGGCTGTCGCTACGGGAATAATAAGTAAAGATGAAACGACTAGGGCTCCGATACTGCGTGAAGCTAAAGATACGGTTAATGCAGTCATTACAGTGAATAAAATATTAAAGAAGCGAACAGGTACACCGCTCAGGCCGGCGCCCTCCTCATCAAGGCTTATGTAACAGAAAGCATGACGAAATATTAAGCTAAGGGAAAAAACAAGCAACGACAATAGCCCAACGACTAAAACTTCCCAATCACTAACCGCAACAATTGATCCGAATAAAAAGCTGTTAAAGTTTCCGGATTTAGAGAAACCGGAAAGGACACCGGCCAAGCCGATTCCGGTAGAAAACACAAGAGCAATGGATATCTCTGAATACTTTGGGAAAATTTTTCTTAAGAGCTCAATGGCAAATGCTGCCAGCACTGCCGATAGACCTGCGGTTAAAACCGGATTCAGACCTAATATTAATCCTATTGCCACACCGGCTAACGAAGAATGTGAGAGGGCATCACCGACTTGGGATAGGCGTCGAAGTACGATAACCATTCCGATTGACGCCGTTGCTAAAGATACAGCCAAGCCTAAAAGGAATGCTTTTTGCATAAATGCATATTCCAATATCTCAAACAAAAAATCACCTCTTCCCTAAAAAATTAATGATGAATGTGTGCCAAAACCTCATAGTTATAAAGCATTGGCAAGTCAATCTTCTCTTCACCTTCACAGTAACGATGCTCAAAAAAACCTTGGGGGCCAAAGCACAACAATTTATTGGTTAAGGATGAAACGGCGTCGATATCATGACTCACCCAAAGAATAGTTATATTTTGATCTCTGTTTAAAGACTGAAGCAAAGAATATATTTCAGCTTCAGCTTCAAAATCTACACCTACGGTAGGTTCGTCAAGAATTAATAGTTTCGGTTCACTTACCAAAGCCTTCGCAATAAAAACACGCTGCAGTTGACCACCGGATAAATTCCCGATGCGTCTGTTTTTTAACTTATCCATACCAACCGTTGATAAGACCTCAGTCACTTTTTTTTCAACATTAATTCTTGTTTTATGAAGTCCGAAACGGACAGAATTAAGAGGCAAGGCTACGAATTCTTCAACTGTGATCGGGAAATCGGAATTAATACTGCCGGCTTTTTGAGGTAGATAGCCGAGTTTATTCCACTCTCGGAAATGGGTCAAATCTGTACCGAATAGTTTAATGCTTCCGGATAAGATCGGCAAAAGACCGAGAAGCGAACGAATCAGAGTCGTCTTCCCACTTCCGTTTCCTCCGATCAAACCAGCAAAATCGCCTCTGTTAATTTTAAAACTGAGCGATTTCAAAACCTGTTCTGATCCATAGTTGTAGCACAGATTATTCACTTCAATAATTGGATCGTTTTGCATGAATCTTACTATATCTTTTTTGCGAATGATTCGCAAC
>CAYFRY010000007.1:0-262 GCA_964345665.1 uncultured Oscillospiraceae bacterium | reverse complement strand
ATATATATAATCAGATAACCGTTAAGGGGGAATTATGTTTAAGATTTTCAAACAAATGGAGTTTTTCATTAGAGAACATCGAAAGAATTATGCCATTGCTTTCTTTCTTCTGGTTGTGACAGATTTATTTGCTCTTGTCATTCCTTGGATGGTCGGTTTTTTAACAGATGGTATCAGTCAAAATACTCTGAATTTGAATGTTTTTTGGCCACTGGCCTCTGCTCTTCTCTTGTCTGTGTTGTTTTTCTATGTAGCCAACTAC
>CAYFRY010000006.1:18375-18684 GCA_964345665.1 uncultured Oscillospiraceae bacterium | reverse complement strand
ACGACCTGCAAGAAGGACCAAGGTCAAACCACGGTAAATCAATTGGGCTGCCAAGGTCACAATAAAAGAGGCGATATTCAGATAAGCTACCAAGTAACCGGTAATTGCACCTGCAACTAAACCAAGCAACAGAGACATTATGATAGCAACAGCAGGATGGGCGTTACCATTAATACATACTTTTGCTGACAATGCACCCACCAAAGCGGCTATCGATCCGACGGATAAGTCGATATGTCCACCCGCAATGATACAAAGCAACATGCCCACGGCGATAATCAAAATGTAACTATTCTGCTGAATCAGATT
>CAYFRY010000006.1:13688-18365 GCA_964345665.1 uncultured Oscillospiraceae bacterium | reverse complement strand
GACCCCATCGGTCCAAATCTGAAAGACAATAACAATCACTGCAAAAGCAATATACATTACATATTTCTTTGTTGCATTTCTAAAATCTATTTTCATATTTGTCATACTAATCACCTTAAAATTAATGGCTGCTCATGATGCAGCGCATTACATTTTCCTGAGAAAATTCATCTTTCTGAAGCTCGCCGACCGGTTTTCCCGCATGCATAACATAGATTCGATCACACATGCCGATGAGTTCCGGCATTTCTGAAGAGATAAAAATAACCGCTCTACCCTGCCCTACAAGGTCATTCATTAGAGAATATATTTCACGTTTCGCACCGACATCTATACCGCGTGTAGGCTCATCCAAAATTAAGATGTCCGGCTGGGCTAAAATCCACTTCGCAAGCACGACTTTCTGTTGGTTTCCTCCGGACAAATTAAGCACCTTCTGCTCATGCCCGGTGCACTTAATGTTCAAGCTTTTGATTTGATCCAAAGTCTTGCTCAGCTCCAGCTCTTTATTACGAATGCCTTTATTCGCTAACCTAGGTAAACTGACCAGGACGGTATTATCCTGAATCGTTTCAGAAAGGACCAGACCCTTTTCTTTTCTGTTTTCTGTTACATAAGCAATTCCATTATCAATAGCCCTGGTAACAGAAGAGCAGTCAATCTCTTTGCCCGACTTCAGGATGCTCCCGGATACCTTACTTCCATAAGAACAGCCGAACAAGCTTAATGCAAACTCTGTACGTCCTGCCCCCATCAGCCCTGATATGCCGATAATCTCACCCCGATGTACTCGAATATCCATATTGCTGATTACTTTTTTCTTCGCATCATTAGGAGCATAAACACACCAATTCTTTGTTTCGAACAGAACCTCATCCGTAATGCAATCTTCCCGTTTGGGAAAAACATCAACAATCTCACGACCCACCATACCTTTGATAATCCGATCTTCAGATACTTCCCCCTGTCCGGAATCCAGTGTTTCAATCACTTTCCCGTCCCGAAGTACAGTCACGCGGTCTGCAATTTGACGAATTTCATTCAATTTGTGGGAGATGATAATACATGTAATTCCCTCACTCTTTAACTGAATTAATAAATTAAGAAGCTTCTGAGATTCTTCTTCATTCAAAGAAGAGGTGGGCTCATCTAAAATTAAAAGTCTGGTTTTTTTGGACAGGGCTTTTGCAATCTCAACCAGTTGCTGTTCCCCAGGACTAAGCTGATTAACAAGAAGAGAAAGGTTTTTTCGAAAGCCGACCCGACTGAGCAACTTCTGTGCTGCTGCGTGAGTCTCATTCCAATTCACCCGTACACCTTTTTTCCGTTCGTTTCCCAAAAAAACATTCTCTGCAACACTTAGATTCGGTGCAAGCGCTAACTCCTGATGGATAATAGAAATGCCCGTACTCTCGCTTTGCTTAATCCCGTTAAAGTGACAAACCACTCCATCAAACAGAATGTCTCCCTCATATGTACCATAGGGGTATACCCCGCTAAGAATGTTCATCAGCGTTGACTTACCGGCGCCATTTTCACCAACAAGTGCATGGATCTCAAACTCTTGGACCTGTAAGTCAACCTCATCAAGCGCTTTCACACCGGGAAACTGTTTCGTTATTCGTTTCATTTCTAAAAGATTAGACAAATGACACCTCCCCTAGATTTCTCCTTGTGCCGGGAGCGATGTAACGCTCCCGGCCAGTTAAGAGTATGGAATGTCTCAAAATTATCCGTCATTACTTAATAATCTCGTTCCAGGGCGCTTCATCTTTGTTATAGAAACCACTTTCAAAGAGTTCCATATAGTTATCAATGTCTATACTAGTTACTTCACAAAGATAAGCGGGAACTACTTTTACACCATTGTCATAGGTAGTGGTATCGTTGCAGGGAACTTCGGTGCCCTTAATCAGAGCATCCACCATTTCCGCACATTTTTTAGCCGGTTCACGGAAATCTTTCCAAACCGTTTGGGTCTGTTCACCATTAATAATTGAAATGACAGAGGCTACTTCCGCATCTTGTCCGGTAATGATGGGTAAGGGCTTTTCAGCACTTCCATATCCGGCACTTTTCAACGAAGCCAGAACTCCTATAGACAGACCATCGTAGGGAACAAGTAGAGCATCAACGCGAGAACCATCAGAATAGTATGCCGTCAGCAAGTTATCCATACGTGCCTGTGCAACGGCGCCATCCCAACCGGCGATACCAACCTGCTCTATCCCGAATTGACCCGATTTCACGACAACTTGTCCGTTATCAATATAGGGTTGCAAAACTTTGATTGCTCCTTCATAGAAATAATAGGAGTTGTTGTCATCCGCACTTCCGCCGAACAACTCTACATTGAAGGGACCTTTACCTTCTTTCAAACCCAGCTTATCGACGATGTATTCCGCTTCCGCAATACCGACTTTTTCGTTATCAAAAGTGACATAGCTATCAACAAATTCCGTATTCATAATCAGGCGATCATAGGCAATCACTTTAATACCCTGTTTGTTCGCTTTTGCCAAAACATCTGTGAGTGCGCTACCGTCAATAGGAGCGATAATCAAAACATCTGCACCTTTTGTAATCATGTTTTCAATTTGGCTAACCTGTGTAGCAACCACATCTTCTGCGAATTGCTCATCAAATTTCTGGTAGCCAAGTTTTTTCATATATTCCTGCATAAAGTTGGAGTGACGAATCCAGCTTTCATCTGAATGTGTAGGCATAGCAATACCTATAAGTATCTCATCATCTTTACCGCCTGTGGTACCACAGCCTGCCATACCGCTGAGCATCAGCACAGCCAGTAAAAGTGCTATCAGTTTTTTCATTTTATTTCCTCCGACAAATTTTGTTCTTTTTTCTTTCATTTACAAAGATCCTCAAATCTACGAATTTCCGTAACACCGTCAAGTATGCCGATGGAGACTTCAAATGTTTGTGTCTCATAAGCTCCTATGACCGGCAAGCTTCCGTTTTTGCGCTCCTCCTTTCTACCTTTTATGTAGCTGTTTGAAGGCTCCAGTCCTATCACATAATCGTGGGAACACATGTTTTTCCAGTGAATGAGAAGGGGAAGTGTGTCAAGTTTGTACCTCAAATAGCATCCTAATCCCAAATCATCATTGATAATGCCGGCGTAAGCGTAGCCGTCATCATCAGCTGTATTCATATGGCAAAAAACTTCCTCAATCTTATCGTGACGAGGCTCTTCCATTTGCCAATAGTTATCAGGAACTGTCCGATTTCCCATGTTATCTATGACCTTCCCTGCGCCTTTAACCATTCTGGAATCAGGGGTCAAGAGAGGATAGCCAAAGTTACAATGGTAAAGCAGCATCATTTCTGTAGAGATTCCCTCTAAATTAGTGACTTCATCCCTGATGTGCAGCTCTTTTCCTTGTTTAGGAAAGGTAATCTGCCTTCGCAAACGTAATTGATGTCCGCATAAGAACTGATCCGAGACCTCTCCTGAAATAATCACGGACTCAGGGCTCTGATGGATGTTAATATTCCTAGCCGGCATCATCCCGATACGCCCGTGCTCCGCATGGTAAACATTGTTTTCAAGCACAGCGACACCCGTATTGGTGAGCCCACAGGTATAAAGCATGCCCGCAGGCCAGTAATAACTGAACTCATTAGCACCACCGTTAAAAAAGCGATTGGAAACCAAGCCGTTTTTAGAATGAAACGCACAGTTGATTCCACGATAGGAAAAATCAAATATATTTAGGCATTGATCTTCGATACAGGTAACATACAAGCCATCTTTATTAAGTAACTCAATAGCTTTGACACCATCCGAAACCCCATCCCGAAATGTAATTCGCCTTGCAAGACAAAGTTGGCTTCCATTACCGACCAAGCGGCTTTCATCTCCCATTAAGAAACCTCCTATATTCTTATGCACTCAACACCCAGCATATCTGCCAACATAATCCATCTACGTGAAACGTCACCCAAATTAATAACTTCGTGATGTGTACCACCATACTTGAGCCAACTCTCTACACATTGGGCAGGGCCGCAGTCAGGACGCCAGAAAAAATAAGGCATTTCGTTGTTAGTCATTTGGTTATCAGGCAACATGTCACCCATGGCGATAATCAATCGAAAATGATCACCACACACCGGTGCCAGACTGGTCAAGGTCGCACGTCCGACTTCAGGGGTAAAACGAGGCGTGGGCGGGTTTTCCAAGCCTCCCTCCGCTAGAAAACGATCTATAATCTGGGGTTTGACGTCCTTACGATGAGTAGCCCAGTTGCCTTCACCCGCATGACAGAAAACGATAGCTTTACGCTTAAAATCCATCGAATACATCTCGGTAAAGTTGGCATCATCGTCACCCAGACAATGAGCCGCCGCCACCATCGCAGCACATAAGCTGTCACCCTCGGCAGCATAGCCATAACCATCCGCCATCAGGTGTGAAGCGGCCAATAACGGTAATTGCTTGAAACGTCCATCCTCGTGGAAAATATCGAACTGAGCAGTAAAAGCGTCCAAATCTCGTGATTCCAGATATTTTTTAAAACCGAAATACATTTTGATTGCTTCGTAATGACTTTCGTAACTCAACTTGGGATCGATATCAAAGATTTGATGGTCTAGTTTTATTCTGGCTTCAATTTCTTCTTTGCTTGTCTCCTCCATAAACTTGGCAACCACACC
>CAYFRY010000006.1:0-13678 GCA_964345665.1 uncultured Oscillospiraceae bacterium | reverse complement strand
AATTTTCTTAAGAATCGCCATTTCATCCGCGAGAATATCGTTCATTCCGGGCATCTTCCCGATAATGCCGACTTTCATTCGGCGGAGAAAGGTGTAGGTCTGTGCTGCTTTGCCAAAATCTTTCAACCACGTTTTAAACTCGCTACCCTGACGATCTCCGGCAAAAAATTGGCATTTCAGGCCCATTCTTGTAATGGCGCAAGCATTGTCTTGAGCTCCATGAACCCCCTGGTTAACCGTCAGACGTAGCTCATCCCAATCATCACCCACCTCTGAGTCCGGTTGAACCACCGCAAAACCCAAGGGCAAATGGTTATTCTGAAGAGCCCGAACAATCCAAGATCCTTGAGAATAAGTCAGCAACATAATCAGCATGCCGTCCAAATCCATGCCATTCATTTGCTTCACCTTGGCCTCGATGTCATTTCTGTTCAGTGCGGCACCGGGGAAATAGAGCTCCGCTACATCTCCCATTTCGGTAATGATTTCGGCAACAAACGCTTCTTGTCGAGCTGTGATGCCGGGGAAATTTGGCTCATAGCCATCTGTCATCAAACCTAATAAGCCTAATTTGGGCTTCCTTCTTTCTCTCATGCTCAATCTCCTTTCATATCTTTAAACAAGGGAATCATCGTACGAAACAATCTTTTATAACGTCGGTACGCTTTCCCGTATGTTTCCCGAAGAGATGGATTGGGATAAACAATCTCCTTAATCCTGTTTTGTTTCTGGGCATCCTGAACAGATCGGTACCAACCCAGGCTTACTGCGGCAAGTATCGCAGCACCCAAGCTTCCGCATTCAGACTGCTCGAGCAGTACAAGTTCTACACCGGTAATGTCTGCAATGATTTGGTTCCAAATAGAATTCTTAGCACCGCCACCGAAAAAGTGAATTCTTTTCAGGTTTAAATCAAAATCTTGTAACATCTCCAGATTCTCTCGGAGCATGTATCCGACCGATTCCAAGACCGCTCTTGTCATCGTGGCATGACTTGTTGTTAAGCCAATGCCAAAAAAAACACCTTTCGCATCGGGAAAACAGTGGGGTTGTAGACTTCCGGCAAAATAGGGAAGCACAGTCAGCCCATCTGCTCCCGGAAACACTGAAGAAGCCTCCTCACATAGGCGGTCATACACATCTTCTCCACTCGCCTTGCTCTTTTCAGCATCTAGAGCAGAACAATGGTCTTTGTACCATTTGAATACGGCTCCTGCGGTTGGACACAAAGGCATAATCACATACTGATGATCACGGATGCCCCTGTATACAATTAGAGACTCATCTGTGCACTCATCCATTGACGTAATCGACGAAGTCAGAACCATAGCTGTACCGACCGTAGCGGTTACAACACCCTCCTGCATACCGCCTCCGCCAATGGCTGCCGCAACCTGATCCATAGCGCCTGAAAAGACTTTAATCTCTCCCTCAAGACCGAGCTGCTCAGCAGCAAGCTTCGTTAAGCTTCCTACATAAGTTCCACTGTCCACTATTTCGGGAAGCTTTTGGACGTCTAAGTCCAGCTCCTTGAGCAATTCTTCCCAATAACCATCGTGACGAATATCATAATAGGCCGTGGAAGTCAGCAGAGATTTTTCACTCACAAATCTTCCCGTCAAACGGTTGAGAATGAAATCTTCCAACAGTAAAAATTTATAGGTTTCCTGATAGATCTCCGGCTCCATCTGCTTGAACCATAAAAGTTTAGCAAGGGGAACAAAACCGTTCATGTCGGTAACACCGGTTCGATAGTACAAGTCCTTCCCTGAAACCAAGCCAGCAATTTCAGCGGCTTGCTCTTTGGCTCTATCATCTAACCAGACCACTGCACGATACAGTGGCGTACCCTCTCGATTTACCGGAATCATGGTTTCGCCTTGAGAAGTAAGGCCAATAGCCTTCACATCAAGTGATAGAATATCGTCTTTTAATTCTGAAACAGCCCGGCAAAGCGTATCCCAATACACATGGCTATCCAACTCAACACCTCCTCTGTCTGTGCTGAGCGTATATTCATCTGTCCGGATAGCGACGCACCGCAAATCTCTATTGAACAAACAAGTTTTAATGGCCGTTGTACCCAAATCGAAAGTTAATATTGTCTCCACTGCTCTCTCCTTCGCTTATTCACTTGTTCGCATAAGCCGTTTAAAAATTAACTTGTTTTCTACAGCTCCCCTTATTTGCTCCTCTCTCATAGGGCTGTAAAAAACAATTTCTTAAATCTCATGTTGACCTTATGTCAAGAACAGAATCTCGTTTGATTAATTCGGGTTGAAACATAAAACGATAGGGTTGACTCGTTTTTTTATCAATCCAGTCCATCAGAAAGGATGCAGCCTGTTCAGCCATGATATCCTTTGGATGTGTAATGCTGGTAATCTTTGGCAGGGCAGTACTGGAGAGTTCCGTGTTGTCATACCCGATAATGGAAATGTCCTTGCCGACTTTCAGTCCTGCTCCATTAAGGGCATGATAACATTCAACTGCTAAAAGATCGTTGTAACAAACAATAGCCGTTATTTTTTCATTCTTAATGTACGTAATCCAATCATCCGACAGGGTCGTATCTGCATCTAAAATATGTGACGGCAAATCAGCTTTTTCTAGCGCTTCCCGATAACCTGCCGCTCGAAAAGAAGAATCCTTATATCGGTTGCGAAACAGTCCCAGAATATTGCGATGCCCCATTTGAATCAAATATTCTGTAGCCATCAGTCCCCCGCGGTTATCGTTATTCATGATACAAGCCGTATCTATTCCTTTGAATTTTCCGTCAATAGTAATTAAGGGAAGATCCATAGAAGCACATTGTTCAATCGCCTTACGGCAATCTTCGTTAACCTCTTCAGTCCCCGTATAGGGCTGTACGATAATTCCATCCGTCCCACATTCAATGGCCTGCATCAAAATTTGGGCAATCGTATCCATAGAATCCAAGGTGTCATGGAGAATCAGATTACAATTCCTTTCATTCAGTACTCTGCTAATACCCGCTAAAAAATAAGGTATGAAATAAGTATCTCCTGTGTTTAAAAGGACATCTATTCTTTTGGGGTGTGCCGTTTTGGGCATCGCGACACAAAAAGTCCCAAAGCCTTGTTCCTTCCGCAGACAACCTGACAGCACAAGCTCGGACAGCGCGTTACGAACCGTTGTCCGTCCGCAATTATAGTGCTTGAGCATCTCAGTTTCGGACATTAATTTATCACCGATTTTAATGTCTCCCTTTAAAATCTGTTCTTCAATGTCTCGCTTTATTTGATAATAAAGAGGTTCAAAATTATTTCGATCCACCATAGGCTGCCCATCTTCATTTCGCCGGATTTGTTTTTCAGGTTTCTTTCAAGAATGATCGCTTCGGACACAGAGCCGATTAAACAAAGTTTATCACTCTTATCCAAATCTTTTCACACCTATACTAGCATAAAGCGAATAGAGTCACTATCAGCTCATTCGCTTATCTGCATAAGTTTAGTCACAACAACAAATCTAAAGACCAGTTTTTGTTTAAGATGCCCTTCCTCTATGCAATCTTTTACGGCTATCCTCCGGAAGTCCTTCACTAAACTTCAATATCCGTTACATAGAGCTTAATCATCGGCTCCGTATAATACGTGCAAATATAGTTCCAGTAGGAGAAACCGATGACAAGAACAAATGGCGTTGAATAAGGCATTGCAAGGAAGCTGATACCGGCGAAAACAAAACCTGCTGCCAGGCATAAAAGCGTTTGTCTTAAGCAGATAATGGACAGAGAAAATGCATTGCGCAGCCTTTTAAAGCAGGACAAATCAATCGTTACATTCATAGGCCATAGATAACAAGTAGCACAATAAATCAATAAAAGAGGCAAGGCTGTCGCAGAGCGCAAAAGAACGGATAATATGCCGGTATTTAGGCTGCTTTGATAGAACCAAAAGACATAGCCGAACAGGAAAACAAAAACGGCAATGAGGATTCCGCACAACAAAGCATCAAAAAAGGCTTCACGAAAAGCATCCAAAAAATCCGGTATTAAGTCTATACCCTCTCCTCTCTGGAGCTGTAAATTAAGCTTTGTCATAGCCACAATAGAAGCCGGAATAGAAATTAAAGGAAGGCAGAATAGAAAAAACAACAGGTTCAGCTTGATTAAGTCAAAGGCATCTCTCGAGAGACATTCTTTGATGGTCTTTCTATCTTCCATGTATGCCCCTCCTTTTACAAAAGACGTATGGATTCATGCTGAACTTCCTGGCCCGTATTCTCCTGATAGTTAATCTGACTCAAATAGCGGTAAATCGTAGGCGAGGAGGTGTTTAAAAGCTGTGCAACTATCGGGATCGAACCCTTTAACTTGAACACGCCCTTCTCACGTAAGGCCAAAACAAGCTCTTTTTTCTGTTCCGGAGTCAGGCTGCCATTAGACTGCATTCCCCGCTCATGCAGGAGATTATGAACCAGTTTGGATAAGGATGAAGTCGATAGGTCCGCCAGGCTGGTGTTGCGGGCAGGCGGAGAGGCTGTGACCTTGCTTTTGAGATTCAGAAAATCTTCAATCTCAGACAATAGCTGCGTCTTCGCGCCCATATTATCCAAAATGACAAAAACGCCCATCGGATTGGTATCTTCTCTTTTCATGAAGAAGAAATTATATTTATATGCTCCGTCATTCGAGAGCTCGCTATAATTATTAATGTCATCAATATCACAGTCTTGAACGATTTTCCCCAGTTGCTCTGTACAGGCGTCTCGTTGTTGAAGATTAACTTCTCCCATGAAGAAGCTCGCCTCACAGAGTTCAGAATCTTCTATGGGATAAAAGGCAAAGCTGAACGAAGGCCCTAAAGCATCATTTAAAAATTCCGCTAAAAGATAAATTCGTTTAGTCTCGCTACTCTGCATGAAGATACCGCTTCTTTCGGATTAATGATAATAATTTATTACCTTCAAATTAATGCTAAGGGATGAAAAGTTAAAAAGCAACAGAGAGAAGAGTCTTTTGACTTTCCGACAAAAAGCCGGATTCAAAGTTTAACAATTAGCCCAAATAATAGGCCTTGTCACAAACTATTCTGCATGATCTTTGGCTGAAACTAGCGGCTGTCGATCAGCAAAATCCAAGCGGCTTTGTGGGGAAAATCACTAAAGCACCTGTACATTATCTGCAAAACATACTAAATGACCGAGAAAAAAATTCTGTTGTTACAGAACTTGAAAAACCGTCTGTTCGAAGCCTTTCAAAGCGGTCGGATCAGGACGACGAGAACCTTCAAAGACACAGAAAAGGAGCTGTAACAGCTCCTTTTCGAATACAAATATCTGCAATGGAGTAGACTTATTTCACAGAAGACCAACCACCGTCAACCGGTAAAGTCACAGCGGTCACATAGGCGGATTCTTTAGCGGCCAAGAAGAGAGCGGCGGAGTTAAGCTCACCGGCTGCTCCGTAGCGTCTTAAGGGAACCATAATGTCCATATATTGCTGGAATTCCTTCGTACTGAGCGTATCACTTGTCAACTCGGTTTCAAAATAACCCGGACAAATCGTGTTCACGGTCACACCGTGAGGGCCCAGCTCAGCGGCAACGGCACGGCTGAAATTGATAACACCGGCTTTCGTTGCATGGTAGGCACATTGCTCTTGGTTAGTTCCAATCAGGCCATACATGGAGGCGATATTGATAATACGACCATAGCCGGCAGCCTTCATCACTCTGGAGAAAGCGCGGGTCATTTTAAAAACAGAGGTCAAATCGATATCCATAGTAAAGTCCCAAGCTTCGTTAGTCATATCGGTAATGGCGCCACCTTTAGAAGCCCCTGCATTGTTAATGAGAACATCCACTTTACCGTATTCTTTCATGATGGCCTCTAGTGCCGCATCAATCATCTCATCGTTCGTAACGTCCACCTTAATGGCCATAGCTTTGCGGCCTTTAGCCTCGAATTCCTTTTTTATTTTTTTTAAACGCTCGATACGACGAGCCATGAGTACAACAGCAGCACCGGCCTCTGAAAAACCATGGGCCATTTGCATACCTAAACCGCTGGATGCGCCGGTAATCGCGACAACTTGACCTGTGAAATCAAACATAAACTATCTCCCTTTATTCGATACCTTTTATATCGATTATTAATTAGCATATGAATCATAGCACAGTTCCCGGAATATGTTTATCTTTTTTATCGAAAGATATAACATTTTTTTAAACAAACGGTAAATCTTTACTCATCAAAAAAGTAGCCCTTCGGCTACTTCGTTATAATCACGCAAAAGGCTAAGGCTAAGCCTGCTTCATGGCTGATGCTCAGCGCAATCTGCTCGCCTCCCAACTCCTCATAACGCTCTTTCGCCCGGCCGGAAAGAAGCACCTTCGGCGCTCCCAACTCATCTGCCAGCACTTCAACATCCGAAAGGCTGACACCGTTTTGCCAAAAACCTGTCCCTAAGGCTTTGAGCACCGCCTCTTTGGCGGCAAATCGCCCCGCCATCTTCTCGGCAATGCCTTTGCAGTATTCCTGTTCAGCTTTGCTTAATAGTTTCTTCTCCAATACAGAGCCCGAACGATTTAGTTTTTCTTCAAAGCGGGATATGTCTACCATATCCACACCGTTATAAATTTTCAACTTAAAGGCCTCCTACTGCCCGGCCCTCGGCAAGCGTAAATCACTTCCGATAAAGGAATAAGTCTGAAAGGTACCTGCAATACGCGAATAGATGCGTTCTTCATACCGGGCTTTCACTTGCAACAAGTCGAGATTACTGGTAATAAGCATCGGCTTTCGGCCACGCTGACGCAGATTGAGCAAAGAGATAAAATCGCCTGCGGCATGGGCATCCAAGGCCTCTGTTCCCAAATCATCTATAACAAGAAAATCACAGTGATTGACTTGTTCGATTTGTAGGGCAAGGCTCTCCATTCGTCTGACATTGGGGTTAAAGGTATTGGAAAGAACACGGTATTCGGAAAACAGTCTGAACAACTGAGGGGCACTCATCATCATAACGGCCTTTCCGTCCGAACGAAGCGCACGCGCCATACACGTCGCCAAATAAGTTTTTCCCGTACCGGTAATTCCGTTAAAGAAAAGATTGATGCGATCTTGATCTTCACAGCTCGCCTCAAAATCCGCCACATAGTTTTCCATTCGTGTTTTCATACGGCGACGAGGGCTTTGGGTCGGCTCAAGCAGATTATCTTCAAACCGTTCCAAGTTAAAATCACTGAAACTCGCCTCACCCAGGGGGTCTTTCTCCTCGGTCTTGGACCAAAGCTCAGCCATCGCCATCGAAAAACATTGGCTACAGGCATGTCCGTCTACATAGCCTTGATCCAGGCAAATCGGGCAACGATAGTGTACGGGAGCATAGTCTTCTTTTAAACCCAAACGGGTCAGCAGCGTTTTTTTCTTTTCCAATAGGGCCTGCATCTGCCTTTCTTGAACCGCTCTCTCCTCTGCTGTCACCAGAGCACTTCTCAGCATATCAAAACCTTTCGCGCTGATTTCATCTTCCAACAAAGCCAAATCCGGATGGGCTTTTAAAACAGCGGCCTTCTCACGCCTGGCCGCTTCCACAGCGTCTTCGCGCAGAGCCTCATAGTGGAGCCTGATTTCTTCGTTGATACGGCTATTTTGCATCGTTGACTCCTTCCCCTTCACTCTCCGCTAAGCCCAATTCTTCTGCGCTGAACTCTTCGTAAAGTTTAGCTACTTCCGCTTCCTCATAATCACGCTGAGTAAAGCTGCCCTTGCTCAAGCGTCCCGCTGCGCCGGTCGATTTTTTCAAGGCCAACTGAGCGGCTCGGCTCTTTTCATAATCCTTAACGTCAGCGGCTGTTTTCAGGCCGGCTTTTTCCCACTCTTCCAAGATGCTATTGAAATAATTCAGATTGGGATTCGCCGACTTTACCGACTTGTCCAAAGCCAAAGAAATAATGGAAAAATCATAACCCAAGTCAAAGCGCCAGTGTCTGACCATCTCTTCGTCGGGCTCGCTCATGTTACGATTCAACTTCTTGCCTACACGCCTGGAAAGACGCTTAATCTCATCACGTCGCTTGGAAATGGTCTGTAAATCCTCGTAACTCTTCACTCCCTTGGCATGCCAAGCCTCGGCTATCCCTTGAATATATTTGTATTGATTGAGTTTACTCTTAGCCATCGCCTCACTGAAGAGGGCGTAGATGGTTTGAGGCTCAAAACCGAAACGATGGAGGCACTCATCAATAATACGAGCCTGGCTGATGCCCATCATGCCATGGTAGAAAGTATCACTGATTTGTTCCATCAATTCCGTTTTATGTTCTTCGTTCAGCAGTTCTTTCAAACCCTCGGAAAGTTCAGGCTGACGCTCAGCCGTATACTGCTTTTGAAATTCGATTTCTTTTAAGTCGTTGAGTAAGAATTTGTCGCCTGCACTAAGCAAAGAAATCACTTGATGTTGTGCGAGGTCAAAAAGGGCTGTTTTGAACTGTTCTTCCGACAGGGTTAGGTGAGCCAGAAGCTCCGTACCTGTAAGGTTTACACGGTTTCTGGCTACATGCTTGGCATAGAGATAAACTTTAACGGCATCCGAACTCAGTAATGGCAAATAATCCGTAATAAAAATATCCGGAATCAGCACATCACTCATCCATAGTTTTTGGGTTTCTTCGATTTTCATCTGTGCCAACTCCTTCTGGTCCTGATTAAACCTCCGATTATGAGCATTCCCTAAAAAAGAGGCTATCCATAAGTTTAGTCGAAAGCGCCTCAAAGTCAAAACCGCGAGTTGCGTCAAAAAATCAGAGCTCCCTTTTCTTTTCTCATCCAACGAATTTAGAATTCGGATAAAACATATTTGCTTTCGTGGGAAAAGCGAGCCTGTGCCTGACAACAGAGGACAAATCCACTTTATTGAACACCTAGCTCCGGCGGTATTTGGCTACCGCCGTACGCTCGAAAAATCGGTCCGAGCAAGTTAGAACGGTCGTAAAAACGGTCCAACTTTTTGGCCGCACCGCCCAAAGGTCCCAATTTACGAGCGTATGCTTCCAGCGGTTCACTGTCCAAACCCGAAACGCTCAAACGTCATTTTAAGCCGCCGTTTGAGACAAAACAAAAGGGGCTGTCCCTTCCGTATGCCTTTTACATACTTTTGAGACAACCCCTGTTTGTTTAATTTTACTTAAGCTCTACAGGCGAATGGTATGACTTATCGCCTGTACAAAGGCATGGATTTAATCTTTAGCCAAGCGTTCGTAGGTCTTGGTACGGTATTCCGCATCCTTAACCGCCTTAGCGAAGATGGCATCGACCTTTTCAGCATCGTATTTCTTGTAGAGAGAGTTGTAGCGAACCTCAGCTTTCAAGAAATCGGTGAAGAGCTCAAAGTTGGGCGCCTTGGAGTCGAGTTGGAAAGGATTCTTTCCTTCTGCCTCCAGACGAGGATCGAAGCGATAGAGGTGCCAGTAGCCGCACTCAACCGCTTTTTTCATGCGGGATTGGGCTACACGCAGACTGCCTCTGATACCGTGGTTGATACAAGGTGCGTAGCAAATAACCAGTGAAGGACCGTCATAAGCTTCCGCTTCCATAATGGCCTTCAGAGTTTGTGCCTGGTTGGCACCCATAGAAACTTGCGCCACATAGACGTAGCCATAGGACATCGCCATCATGCCGAGGTCTTTCTTGCGGATGGCTTTACCGCCGGCAGCAAATTGTGCAATCGCACCGGTTTGAGTCGCCTTAGAGGCCTGACCACCGGTATTGGAGTAGACTTCGGTATCGAGTACGAGGACGTTGACGTTGTTACCGGTCGCAAGGACATGGTCCAAGCCGCCGTAGCCGATGTCATAGGCCCAGCCGTCACCACCGATGATCCACTGTGAACGTTTGGACAGGTAGTCTTTTTTCGCCAAAATATCCTTAACCAGTTTCTGAACATCCGCATTGTCGGATTGGACACCCTTGAGGGCTTCAACAAGAGATGTGCTGACCGCGATGGTCTTATCACTATCGTCCTTGTCCGCCAAGTAAGCATCGATTTTAGCTTGGACGTCACCATCCACTGCGCCGCTCAGTTCGCCGAGTTCAGCGATGCTGCGCTTACGGAGCTGGTCATAACCGAGGTGCATACCGAGGCCATATTCAGCGTTGTCTTCAAAGAGGGAGTTACCCCAGGCCGGTCCTCTTCCGTTTTCATCAACTGTGTACGGCGTGGAAGGTGCAGAACCGCCCCAGATGGAAGTACAACCCGTGGCATTAGCAATTTGCATACGTTCACCGAAGAGCTGAGTAACCAGCTTGACATAAGGTGTCTCACCGCAACCGGCACAAGCGCCCGAGAATTCCAGATAAGGCTTCTCGAACTGGCTTCCCTTCACCATTGATTTTTTCATCGGATTGGCTTTCATCGGAAGCTTGATGAGCTTATCCCAGTTGTCCGCCTCATGCATTTGATTGTCCAAGAGGTCAAAGACTAAGGCTTTGTTCTTGGCAGGACAGGTCTCAATACAAGAGCCGCAACCGGTGCAGTCCAAAGCGGAGACTTGAATGCGGAACTTATACTGATCATAAGGTTTCATACCCTGCAATGTGGTCACATCGGCAGCAGCGGCTTCTTCATCCGTTAAAAGAATGGGACGGATGACGGCATGCGGGCAGACATAGGCACATTGGTTACACTGGATACAGTTCTCAGGCAGCCAGACAGGAATCTGCGTCGCAATACCGCGTTTTTCGTACTGAGAGGTGCCCTGTTCAAAGGTACCGTCTTCACGACCGGCAAATGCGGATACAGGTAAGGAGTCACCTTCTTGGGCATTGATGACATCAACAATTTCCTCAATGAAGGCAGGAACTTCACGCTTCACCGCTTCATCCTCGGCCTTCGCCCAGTCAGCGGGAACGTCAATCTTAACCATACTGTCCAAACCGGCATCAACCGCGGCGTAGTTCATGTTAACGATTTCATCGCCCTTATTACCATAGGATTTAACGATGGCTTCCTTCATGTACTTAACCGCATCATCAACCGGTAAAACTTCAGCCAGCTTAAAGAATGCGGATTGCAGTACGGTGTTGGTACGACCGCCCAAGCCTAATTTAGCAGCGATGGAAACCGCGTCTATGGTATAGAACTTGATGTCGTTTTCCGCAATGTAGCGTTTCATTTTCGCGGGCAGATGCTGATTTAATTCCTCGGCTGTCCAAAGCGTATTAAGCAGGAAGGTTCCGCCCGGTTTAAGCGTTTTCATCATGTCATACTTGCCGACGTAGGATTGCTGTGAACAGGATACAAAGTCGGCCATGTTGATGAGATAAGGGGAACGAATCGGGCTCTTACCGAAACGCAGATCGGAAATGGTAATACCGCCGGACTTTTTGGAGTCATAGGAGAAGTAGGCTTGCGCATACATGTCGGTATGGTCACCGATAATCTTGATGGAGTTCTTGTTCGCGCCGACGGTACCGTCAGAGCCGAGACCCCAGAAGCGGCAGGAAATGGTGCCTTCACTGGAGGTATCAACATTGGCTTGGCTCGGTAGCGATAAGAAGGTCACGTCATCCACGATACCGAGGGTAAAGTTATGACGAGGAGCCTCTTCTGACAAGTTCTTATAGGCTGCGAAAATTTGTGCCGGTGTGGTGTCCTTAGAACCGAGACCATATCGGCCACCCACGATAACAGGAGCATTGGCGTCGCCCTTAAATGCGTTAACCACGTCGAGATAGAGAGGCTCACCGGCCGAACCGGGTTCTTTCGTACGATCGAGAACGGCAATCTTCTTGGCGCTTGCCGGAATGGCTTTGAGAAGATGTTCATTGGAGAAAGGACGATAGAGGCGAACTTTAACCAAGCCGACCTTTTCACCTCTTGCATTGAGATAGTCAACCACTTCTTCGATGGTTTCACAAACGGAACCCATGGCCACCAGCACGCGTTCCGCATCGGGTGCACCGGAGTAATTAAAGAGATCATACTGACGACCGGTCAGCTTGCTGATTTCTTTCATGTAGTCTTCCGTGATTTTAATGGCTTCGTTGTAGAAGGGGTTAGCCGCTTCCCTTCCTTGGAAGTAAATGTCAGGGTTCTGGGCCGTACCGCGCAGTACAGGCTTGTTCGGGGACAAGGCGCGATCTCTGAACGCTTGCAGCGCCTCTTGATCAATTAGGGCACCCAAATCGTCATAGTCAATGACTTCGACTTTTTGGATTTCATGAGAAGTTCTGAAGCCATCAAAGAAGTGCAGGAAAGGCACTCTGGATTTAATGGCGGAGAGGTGGGCTACAGCTGCCATATCTACAACTTCTTGAACCGAGTTGGCAGCAAGCAGCGCGAAACCGGTTTGACGGCAGGCCATGACGTCAGCGTGGTCACCGAAAATGGACAGCGCATGAGCGGCCAACGCGCGTGCGGAGACGTGGAAAACCGTCGGCAAAAGTTCACCGGCAATTTTGTACATATTGGGGATCATCAAGAGCAAGCCTTGCGAAGCGGTATAGGTCGTGGTTAAAGCACCGCTCTGAAGTGAGCCGTGTACCGTACCGGCAGCACCTGCCTCAGACTGCATTTCAACTACGTTAACGGTTTGTCCGAAGACATTCTTTCTGCCTTCTTGGGACCAAATGTCGGTTAAATCCGCCATCGGTGAAGAAGGGGTGATGGGATAAATACCGGCTACTTCTGTAAACGCATAAGAAGTATGCGCTGCAGCGGTATTACCATCCATGGTCATGAACTTTTTCTCTTTTGCCATGATTGACTCTCCTTTTCTTTAGTTTCAGATATTCACACTTGGCTCTATGCGAATACCCGAAATTCCTATAACAATATATCAAACTTCTCTACAGTTTTCTGTGATCAGCTTAACAATTCATGATTCAAAATAGACGTTACAAATTACAGCGAAATCATCCACTTTCAGTGAAGCTCCACCGACCAGGCCACCATCGATATCGGGCTGCGCAAAGAGGCCGGCAACATTTTTCGCATTAACGGATCCGCCGTACTGGATGCGCAGGGCATCGGCTGCCTCTTCACTATAAAGCTCCGCGATAACACCACGGACAAAGGCACACACTTCTTGAGCCTGTTCGTCGCTGGCGGTTTTACCGGTACCGATAGCCCAGATGGGTTCATAGGCAATCGTAATCAAAGGCAACTTCGCTTCGGGAATGTCCTTAAAAGCACCGATGATTTGGCTCTTAACAAAATCGAAGGTTTCACCGGCTTCACGTTGAGACAAGCTTTCACCGCAGCAGACAATTGGACGCACGCCCCATTTCAGAGCTGCTTTAATCTTTTTGTTAACCATCTCGTCCGTTTCGGCGAAATACTCACGGCGCTCGGAGTGACCTAAAATAACGTAAGGAATGCCCATGTAGGCCAGCATCTTGGCAGAGACTTCACCGGTGTAAGCACCGCTGTCTTCGAAGTGGCAGTTTTGAGCCGCAACTTTGATATTGCTGTAGGCAAGCGCCGTATTAACCGCATCCAAAGCGGTGTAAGGAACACCCACGACAATTTCCGCATCCGCTTCGGCGACAGCCGGCAGCAGTTGGGTAACAAATTTTACCGCATCTGCGGGAACCCCTTGGTTCATTTTCCAGTTACCCGCCGCGAAAGTGCGACGAGCGTCCGCATTCATCAGACAGTCAATACCTGGCAGTACTTTACCCTCCAAGAACTCTAAGGAGGCACCGC
>CAYFRY010000005.1:17518-19071 GCA_964345665.1 uncultured Oscillospiraceae bacterium | reverse complement strand
ATGTCGAGGCACCTGTACCCGCTCGTACCTCAGCAAACTTGATAAACGTACCGCGAGTGATGCGGTAGAAAAGCAGCGTTTATCGCTGATCTTATGAGACAAACAGTATCTATCACTTTTCCAGTAATGAGAGATCCAATCCTTCGACATCACCTAAAACAGCCATCAACTGCTCCGTTATTTTCTTCACACCACCCACTTGGCGTGATTCAATGTTGAGCGGCATAATGGGGTCATGCAAAGACATACGTAACAGAAACCAACCATCCCCATTCTCTTTATCGAAAGAAACTCGTATACCTTCGTAATTGTTAGGCACCAGGTGCCAGTTCGGCTGCTCTGCCGCCGCCTTAGACAGTGTTCCCAAAACACGATTACCCACCTTTTTAAAGTCCGCTTCCGTAATTTTAAGCCTGAACTCTTCCGCTTCAAGGGGGTCTTTAAGGCGGTCTAAAAGCGATGAGATATTTTTCCCTTCTCGCTTGAGTTGAGCAACTTTAATCAGGATTTTAGCAATCATATACGCACCGTCATCCAGGAAATAGTTCTCCTTCAACGCACCGTGACCAGAGGTTTCTATAGCCAATTGGCTGTCCTGACCCGCCTTATTGAGGCGTATAGACTCGTTGATGACATTACGGTAGCCACGTTTAAAGCGATGGTGTACACCTCCCAGGTTTTCTATAAACGCTGCAAGTTCATCAGAGGTGATGGAATCTGTTACGATGGTCGTACCCGGATGCTCCTCAAGTAAGATAGCCGCCATTAGGGCGATAATGCGGTTGCGATTGATTTCATTACCTTGTGCGTCCACGGCCCCTGCTCTGTCCACATCTGTATCAAAAATAATACCTAAATCCGCCTTGTTGTCCAAAACAGCCCGGCGCACACTTTCCATAGCTTCAGCATCTTCAGGATTGGGAATGTGATTGGGAAAGGAGCCATCCGGTTCCAGGAACTGACTGCCCGTTGTATCCGCTCCCAAAGGTTTCAGTACCTTTTCGGCAAAATATCCGCCGGCACCGTTTCCTGCATCCACCAGAATACGAAGATCTTTTAACGGCAAATCATAATGCTCGGGATCCGCCGCACCTTTGCGAATGATATCAACCAGGTTCTGCGCATAGACCGACATAAAATCCACTTTATGCAAGTAGAGGTTTTCGATCATAGAAGGAGCTTCCACCTCTTCCGCATAAGCCAAAATGGCACTGATGTCTGCCTTCTCCAATCCGCCTTCCGCGGTGAAGAACTTAAAACCATTGCGGTTATAGGGCAGATGACTGGCCGTTATCATGATGCTGCCATCATATGTGTAGCCCTCCGTGACCGTCGACATAAACATAGCCGGCGTTGAAGCAAGGCCGAAGCTATCCAATTCGGCTCCGGATTGCTTAATACCGGAGGCCAAAGCGTTTTGAAGCATTTTTCCCGAAAGGCGCGAGTCATGACCGAGCGCTAAGCGCAGATCATCCATACTCTTCTGCTTCTTTTCAGCAAGCCACTGTGTGAAAGCCGCGCCTATGGAATAAGCCACTTGCGCATTTAGATTC
>CAYFRY010000005.1:12572-17508 GCA_964345665.1 uncultured Oscillospiraceae bacterium | reverse complement strand
ATATCGCTACCGTTTTGTAGTTTTTTCCAATCCTGACTCGTCATCTCCATCTCAAAAACCTCCAAGTGCTTCTATCTTTTCTTTACAGCGAGATTTCCTACTTCTTCATTATACCAATATATACAACCGAATTAGGTTTCAAACACATGGAACAATATCGAGTAAACTCGGGGCTCGGTATTTTTCAAACACATTCAAAAAAATATATTCGTACGCAGTAAAGGCACTCATTACAAGTGCCTCTACTACGATAGCCACAATATTAGGCTATAAATATTAATGTTTCTCTTTCTCTTCGAGAAAACGCCTATCCGCGCACGGAGCTGAAAATCTCAATTGCTTCTTTGGAAAGTCTGGTGATTTCATCCCAGTTCTTTTCCTCAACCAAGTTGGCAGGGCACATCCAACTGCCACCTACCGCTTTAATTTTATTAAAAGAAAGAAAATCTGCTAAATTCTTGGCATTGATCCCTCCGGTAGGAATAAACTCTATTTGGGGGAATGGAGCGGCTAAAGATTTAAGCGTTCCCAAGCCACCGAAATTACCGGCAGGGAAAAACTTAAAGACTTCAATGCCATACTTCAAACCGAACATGATTTCCGTAGGCGTAACAGCACCGGGAACTATCGGAACATTCAGTTTTTTAGCTGTTTTCAATAGCTTTTTATCCATGCCCGGAGAAACCAGGAACTGAGCACCCGCCGCAACCGCCTCTTCAGCTTGCTTTGCATTGACTACCGTGCCGGCACCGACAATAATATCAGGTACTTCCGCCGCGATAGCGGCAATGGAATCCCTGGCGGCGGCGGTGCGGAAAGTCACTTCAGCGTAGTAGATACCGCCCGCCAACAAAGCCTTCGCCAAAGGAACCGCATCGGCTGCGTCTTGAAGAACAATGACGGGAACCAATCCACTTGTACTTAACTTTGCCCAAATACTCATAATAAAAACAACCTTTCTAAAGCTTAAAGCCGAACTGGCGAACCGTATTATTCAGACAAATATCTTCTACAATTTGTCCGACTTGTTCCAAATCATCAGGATAATAACCTTTCGTCACCCCATCTCCCAGTAATTGGCAAAGAATTCGCCTGAAATACTCATGGCGAGGATACGAAAGCAAAGATCTGCTATCCGTGAGCATACCCACAAACTGTCCGAGCACGCCATTGGAAGCAAGCTCCGTCAATTGTAAGCTCATCCCGTGATGATGATCATTAAACCACCAAGCAGAACCGTGCTGCATTCGTCCTGCACCGCCACCTTGGAAACAAGCCAGAATGGTCGCGATGGCGGCATTATCGGCAGGATTCAACGAATAGGCAATTACGCGCGGCAGAGCAGCTGCTCTCTGCAACTCATTCAGGAATTCACCCAAATAAGCTACGCCCGAAGCAACATTAATCGCATCATAGCCGGTATCCGGACCTAATGCCTCAAATCCGTTTTGGCTCACGTTCCGTAAAGCGGCAAAGTGTAGCTGCATGACCCAATCATGTTCTACATAACGCTTTGCCAAGGCTTTAATCATGTAAACCTTATACGCTCCGACCTCCGTCTCTGACAAAGCTTCACCGCCTAAGGCCTTTTGGAACGCACAGTCCACGACCACCTTCTCCGGTTTCGCATAGAGCATAGCCGCTAAGCCATGGTCTGCACTGCGACAACCCATGGAAGCAAAGAAATCGACTCGCTCCAACAAAAATTCGACCAGTTCATCTGCCGTTTTTATACGCCTATCCAATGCCGTCTCTGCTTCACTTATCGCAGTCTTAAAGGCCGGCAACTCGATATTGACAAAGGGATCCGGTCTGTAAGTCGGATAGACCTGCAGCGTAATGTCAGGATTCTCTGCAATCTGCTTATGCCAGCGCAGGTCATCCCTAGGGTCGTCCGTTGTGCAAAGCACCTTAACCTTAAGCTTGTCCAATAGCGTCAGGGCGGGCATCTCCTTGAGTTGCGCATTACAACGCTCATAAACCTCTTTCGCATTCTGCGCACTGAGTGGCTCATAGATGCCGAAATAACGTTGCAATTCCAGATGAGTCCAGTGGTAAATCGGATTACCGATTAATTGAGGCATGATGGAGGCATAAGCGAAAAACTTATCATACGGATCAGCGTCCCCAGTAATCAGGTGCTCTTCCACACCACAAGCACGCATTAAGCGCCATTTATAGTGGTCACCGCCCAACCAAGCCTCTGCCAAATTCTCCAATCTTCGATTCTCTGCCAAGACTTGCGGGTTGATGTGGCAATGGTAATCGATAATCGGCGTATTTTGTGCATATTTTTTGAAGAGCTTTTGGGCAAAATCATTCTCCAATAAAAAATCTTCATTCATGAAGGCTTTCATAGCTCACCCAGTCCTTCCGCTTAAACGCCTGAATAGGCAGAATAACCTCCGTCAATCGGAAGCACAACACCGGTGATAAAACCGGCGGCTCCCTCATCAACCAAGAAGAGTACGGCGCCTAAAAGTTCTTCCAGTTCACCAAAGCGTCCCATCGGTGTACCGTCCAATATTTTCTTCGTTCTGGGCGTCGGTGTACCGTCTTCATGAAAGAGCAATCTTCGGTTTTGTTCACCGACAAAGAAGCCGGGAGCGATGGCATTGACGCGAATACCGGAACCTGCAAAATAGGTGGCAAGCCATTGTGTAAAGTTTGAAATAGCCGCCTTCGCACCGGAGTATGCGGGAATTTTAGTCAGAGGAGTGAAGGCATTCATGGACGAAATATTCAAGATGCTGCTACCCGTTTTATCAAGCATGTCGACGGCAAATACCTGGGTTGGAATCAAGGTGCCGATAAAGTTCAGATTAAAAACAAATTCTACGCCGGACTGCTGCAAATCAAAGAATGTTTTACAATTTTCAATCGCTTTAGCTTCGTGGTGATACTCGTTATCCGTTGTCGCTCTGGGGTTATTACCACCCGCACCGTTAATCAAAACATCACAGGGGCCAAAATCTTCTAAAACAGCCTGGTGCACTGCTTCCAAGACGTCCCTGTTCATGACATCCGCTTTATAGCCCTTGGCCTTTCCCCCTGCCGCAACAATTTCATCCGCAACGGCCTGAGCCTTTTCCTCCGACAAGTCGAGCAAAGCAACCTTCGCACCCAGCTGACCGACTGCCTTGGCAATCATACCGCAGATGGCACCTCCGGCACCGGTGACAACAAATACTTTATCTTTTACATTCGTTTGTAACGGTAAATTCATACTTCCTACCTCACATGAGTTTTCCCAAGGTTTCCCAAATACCGGTGATATAAGAGGCACCCAGTGCGCGGTCATATAAACCGTATCCGGGTTTACCGGTTTCACCCCAAATCATGCGACCGTGGTCCGGTCTCAAATAGCCGGTGAAACCGTTCTTTTTCAGCATACGCATAATCTCTACAATATCCAAAGAACCACAGCCCGAGTAGTGGGCAGACTCTTCAAAGGAGCCGTCGTCATGTAAGAGAACATTTCTCACGTGCATAAAGTGAATGCGACCTTCAGAAGAGAACTCGTCAATCATGCTTGGCATGTGATTAAAAGCGGCACAACCCAAAGAGCCGGTACACAAAGTCAAGCCATTATTAATAGACTTATTCAAGTCAAGGAACCGCCTCAAATTATCTCGCGTTGTGATGATACGCGGCAGTCCGAAGATAGGATACGGCGGGTCATCAGGGTGGATAGCCATAAAAATACCGGCTTTTTCCGCTTCCGGAATAATAGCATCCAAGAAATATTTTAAATTGTCCCAAAGCTTTTCGGCATCTACGGCTTCATACTGCTTAAAAAGCTTAGCCAAGTCTTCTTTTTTGTAAGAGGAGTCCCAACCGGGTAAAGAAAGCTCACCGGTCAAAGGATCCATGCTTTTAAGCGTTTCCACATCATAAATCAGCGCCGTAGAACCATCTTCAAGCTCTTTAGCCAAGTCTGTACGGGTCCAGTCAAAGATAGGCATAAAGTTGTAACAAATGCACTTTACACCTGCCGCACCTAAGCGCCTGATGTTCTCAATGTAGTTGGCAATGTACTTATCCCGTGTAGGAAGACCCAACTTGATGTCTTCATGAACAGGAACAGACTCAATGACTTCAAAATGAAGCCCCACACGCTCCACTTCAGTTTTTAAAGCCCGGATTGACTCCTCCGGCCATACTTCTCCGACAGGAACGTCATACACCGCGGTGACGATAGAGTGCATGGTCGGAATTTGACGAATATACTGAATGTTAATAGGGTCATCAAAGCCATACCAACGAAACGATAACTTCATAAGATGTCCTCCTGTATATCTGATTCTTAAGTACTATTTTAGCATTTTATAAGAAATGAATTAATTAAAAAAAGCAACCCCGCCGGCAAGTTTCTCATCCGGTCGGGGTCACCTTTAATAGCTTAAGAGATTACTTCTTACTCGCATCAATAATTTTGTTAGCATTTGTAACCAGATTATTAATGGTAGTATCGAGATCCTGGTTATCAAGCAAGAAGAGATCGCACTGTTCAAGAACCATGGTCTGCATTTCCAGAGCATAGGTCGGGGAGAACGTGTCAATGTTGTCTTCCCAGGCAGGGTTATTCAAAACCGCTTCCATGGCTACGAGGTCAACAAGCTTTTCATCGGTAATCATTTTCTTAAAGCCGGCCACTTTGTCCGCATCCTTTGTCGCAGGAATGCTGACGCCTCTGAGCTGGAGACCTTCGTTGGTGTACCAACGGATGAAGTCATAAGCTTCTTTGGGGTACTTGCTGGTTTTAGGAATGACATAGTAGTGTGCTTCCGTGTAGGTACGTCCGGCTTTACCGCCGTCTTTTGTCCAAGTCGGGAGCGGAGCGAAGGTGGTCACGAAATCGTGAGGATATTTAGCGACTTCGCTGACTTCACTGAGCATCCAGGTACCGATCGGGAGCATGGCGCACTCGCCCTTG
>CAYFRY010000005.1:2109-12562 GCA_964345665.1 uncultured Oscillospiraceae bacterium | reverse complement strand
GTCACGATAGCTCATCTTCATTGCTTTTACTTCCTTATAAGGAGTCAGATAGCCGGCTTCGTCTAGTCCTTTACGGAATTCAAGCCAATTTCTCCAAGCAGGTTCGCCCAAAGCTGTCTTGTCTTCTTCAAGATAGAGCGGACTGTTCATCTTACTGGAAGTCATAGCAAAGATGTCAAAGGTTATCCAGTTATGGAAATAGCTTCCGAAAATCTTCTTACCGTCTTTTTCTACGGTCAGCTTCTTAGCATAATCTGCGAAATCATCCCAAGTCCAATCCAGAGAAGGAATAGGCAGGCCGGCTTCGTCGAGCATGTCCTTATTGATAATCACAACCCAAGATTTCCAATCACCGGGAATAGCGTAGTAAGTGTCACCGATTTTAGGATGGATGGCGTAGGTCTCTTCGTAATTAAGACCTTCTTCTTTGATAAAGTCGTTCATGGCAACATAGTTACCTGCGTTGGCGCGGGTGCTATATTTCACATAGTCCGAAGTCATGGCGATGTCAATCGCTTCATTACCCAAGACCATCAGGTCAATCTTCTTGTCGTATTCAGCGGAGTTTTGGTCGCCGAAGTATTCAAATTTGACCGTTACGTTCGGGTTGAGCTTGTTGTACTCTGCGGCTGCTTTTTCATCCGCTTCTTTAAAGTTGCTTTGCCAGCTGGTAAAACGCAACTCTACTTTTCCGTCTCCTCCGGATTTAGCGCTGTCACCACCGCCACCACAGGCTGCCAACATGCTGACAGTCATGAGGAGAGCTAAGGCTTTTACAAAAAATATCTTCATAGCTTTACTTCCTTTTCTTTTGTGCTTTCGCAATTTTATCTCAGCGGCCAGACCCAAGTCTATGGGTCTAAGCCGATGAATGTGAAATGATTCGTAGTTCGGTTAGGCTTATCCCTTAACCGCACCACTGGCGATACCGTCGATGACGTAACGCTGGCCGATAAAGAAGACAATAACTAAGGGCAAGATAGCTGAAACGGCTGCGGCCATCGTTTGAGCGTAGAAAGTACCCGCTTCCGTTGCAAACTGGCTCATGCCCAGTTGCAAGGTGTACTTCTCAGGACTGCTCAAGAAGACCAAGGGCATCTGGTAATCGTTCCAAGTCCATACAAACTTCAAAATGGCCAAAGTGGCAATGGAAGGTTTGATGAGCGGAACCATGATTTGCCAATAAATTCTGAAGTGACCGGCACCGTCAATCATAGCAGATTCGGAAAGCGAGGTCGGTATAGACATCATAGCCTGACGGAGCAAGAACACACCGTAGACACTGAGAGCCCACATCAAAACCAATCCGGTATGCGTATTGTAGAGACCGATTTCACGTGTAATCAAAAACTGAGAGATGATGGTGACCTGAGAAGGAATCATCATGGTGGCCAAGTATAAAAGGAAAACTTTATCTCTGCCCTTCCACTCAATTTTTGAGAACGCATAGGCACCGAGCGAGGAAACAAAAACTTGTGCTGCTGTTGCCGCAACTGTCAAAGTAATAGAGTTCCAGTAATAACGACCAAAATTGTAATTACCGCCCCAAACCTCTTTGTAGTTATCCAAATTGGGGTTTTTAGGTATCCATTCAATGGGGAAGTTAAAAACTTCCGCTTCTGTTTTTAATGAGGTCGAAATCATCCATACCAAGGGAGCCATCATCGTAATGCCAATGCCCCAGACAATGATGCTAAGGATGATTTTTCCTGCTTTACCACCACTTTTTTTCTTTAAAGAAAGTGTACTCATCTTAGCCTCCTTAATCTGTCGAGAACGATTTCTGACTTCTGTTTTGGACCAAGGTCACAATAAAAATCAGTGCGAACAATGCCCAAGCCAGTGCGCTCGAATAACCCATGTCATATTCCTGGAACGCCTTACGATAGATGTAGAACGCCATAACGGAAGTCGCATTACCCGGTCCGCCTTCGGTCAAGACACTGATGTGGTCAAAGATTTTGAAGGAACCGATAATACCCATGGTCACGAGGAAGAATGTCGTCGGGGAAACCAAAGGAACGGTTATGCTGAGGAACTGTCTGACCGGACCAGCGCCGTCAATGGAGGCCGCTTCATAGACATCGTCAGAAATACTCTTTAAGCCTGACATGTAAACCACAGCGTAATAGCCCACATTCTGCCAGATATAAATGACCATGATGGCCGCCAGAGCGAATCGTGTATCCGCGAGCCATGTGGGAGGATTTTCCACTCCCAGCGCCTGTAAGGTCTGGTTGATAGGGCCACGAGAACTGAGCAGAACTTGCCACACCACACTGATGGCAACCACGCTGCAGATGTAGGGAATAAAATACATGACCATAGCCTTTTTACCGCCAACCGTGTGACGATTTAAAAAGTTAGCCAAAATCAGTCCCAAAATAATCAGAACCGGAATAGTCACTCCCGTAAAAATAATGTTGTTCAAGTACGATGCCTTGAACCAATCGTCCGAAAAGAGCTTGGTGAAATTATCAAGACCCACGAATTTAATAGCATCAAGACCCTGTGTGTAATGCCAGTCACAAAATGACAGGAACAGGGAAATCAGCACCGGACCTAAGGTAAAAACCAAAAAGCCGATAAAACCCGGAGCGATAAAGCCCATGGCTGCCAAAAAGTCTGCTCTTTTGGCGGTACTTTTCGCTTTCTCTTTTTTCAATTTGAAAACACCTCCTTCTGATGTATGCCTTAATGCTTAACGCATCCGGCCACTTGCCTCTTTTTCTATTTCTTTCTGCTCGCCATCCTATATGAACGTCAGAAAAAACTCATAAAATACCCAAGCGCCGGTACTGTTCATCCGGTGCCTCATTCTTTTCCATCAGCTGCTTCATCCCTTGAATCAAGTGCTGCTTCATCAAACGGTCATCTAACGGATTGACTTGTTGCGGATCTTCTTTCAGGTCAAAGAGCCAATCTTGCAAACCTTGTCCTTGAACGCTTTCTCTAATCGGCGTTTTCCAGCAGGGAGAACCTTGCATAAAACTGAACCCTTCAAAGGCTTCCATCTCGGCCAATTTTTCTTTCGGCCAAGCGTCACGCATACTGAACGGCGAAAGAGAATATTGGAATAAGGGTTGATTGTCTTCCGACTCGGGCGCTTTCATAAGACAATATTGTCCATCTGTCACACAGACCGCTTGGCCGAAGACGCCGAAAATCGCGAATTCTCTTTTACCCTCGTCTGTTGCTACTATGCTTTGAAGGCTATACCCGTCGGAATACTTCAAACTCTCAATATCAAAGTACTCCGTAAGCGTGTTTGCCATATCGGTAATCTGAGCAAGTGACTTGCGTCTTTCAGCGATTGTAGTCGGGTAGCGCGGATCATACATAAAAAAGGGAATATGCGTGATTTCCTCATACATAGGCGTTACATTTTTACCCATCCAGCCTTTTTCACCGAGCATAAAGCCGTGGTCCGTTGTAACAACCAACATTGTATCTCGCCATAAATCATAGCGATCAAAGGCGTCTAAGACCTTCCCCAAATAATGATCGCACTGTGTGAGCAGGGCACGATATTGTTGTTTCAAATGAAAATTAACGTCTTCCGAATAAAGGCGCTCACCATAGTCCGGCCAGTCCATATTCGGACCCTGATAGTTATCCGGGTATTGTTTTTTCCACTCTTCAGGCACAAAGAAGGGCTCGTGGGGATCAAAAGACTCTATCATCAGGAGCCAGTTATCCTCTTCGCGGTTACGCTCAATAAAGTCTAAGCCTGTGCTGAAGGTTTTATGTTGGGGCTGTTGTTCCTGCGTCTTCATAAAGGCGCGGTTTATCCAATCGTGACGCCAGTTTTGAGTTCCGGCACGTTTTGATAAAGTCTCTTGCGGTTGTTCCGGCTCCTTGACCTGACCAATCCAAGGGTCGCCTTGCTGCCCTCTGATCATGTCACAACTGTCAAATTTTGACATGTAACCACTGCCGCCGTCTTCCCAATAATGGAAGTGATCCGTGACCAAATGAGTATAAATGCCTGCCTCGGATAGTTTTTTAATAACGGATTCATCAAAGGCTTGTAAAGGCGCCCAAGGACTATGAAGAAAATTATATCTGCCTGTGTGTAAATCTCTTCGGGCAGGCATACAGGGTAAGCTTGCAGCATAATAATGGTCAAAAGTCAGGCTACGGGAAGCTAAGCGCTCGAAATTCGGCAAGACGGCAGACGTCCCGCCATAAGCCGGCAGTTCGTGACGGTTGAGCGTGTCAAATAGGATAATAACCGCCTTCATTCTCAGAACATTCCATTTCTTTCCCTAAGATAAACCCTTCCCGAGGTCTTTTGAATAATTGTATTAATTGTGGTTATTTTCAAACCGATGCGTTCTTACTAAGCATTTTACCCAATAGAAAGATTAATACAAGCTTTCTTTTTGATTATATTACTCAATTACTTAGCATATAATGTCAAAAATTGTGAAATACATTGCAAATCTTGTTATTATTTATTTAATACCGAAAAGAAAATATATAGGACCTTTAAAGAAAGAGCGATAATGTGGAAAAACAAAAAAATATATTTCTAAGTTTTACCTCTCAAAAAATCATAGAGGATGCTGTTTTTGTAGCCCACTACCATAAGGATTCCTTCCATGCGGGCTATCCTTTGCATAAGCATGATTATTTCGAACTGCTTTATTTCATCTCAGGCGATGTTGATTATGAAGTCAGTAGGCGTATCTATCGTATGCAAAAGAATGATGTCTTGATGATTCATCCTCAACAACTTCATCAGCCCCACTTTTTAAAATCCAACGAGGACTATGAACGCATTATCCTTTGGATCAGCAAGGCTTATCTGCAAGACTTATGCAGAATGAAGCCCGCTATTGAGGACTGTATTTATAAAAGTCATCCCGAAAGCGAACCTTGCCTTATCCGACCGCAAGTCAGTCTCCAAACACAGATTGGGCAGATGTTTTTTGATTTGGCCAAAGCTTCAATCTATGAAAAAAGCGATGAGTTCTGTAAGGTGAAAATAGAGAATCTTATTCGTTTTCTCAGCACTTTGCCAAAACCACATGACTTCCAAAAGAGAGAAGAAAGTCCGGACCATCAAGTCATAGAATCTATATTACGTTATTTGGACGAGCATTTTTGTGAAGACATATCTCTCGACCTGATAGCCAATCGCTTCTTCATAAATAAATTTCATTTTGTTCACCAATTTACTGAAAGAGTCGGTCTTTCTCCCTATCGCTACATCCTTCAAAAACGACTCAATCAGGCAAGAGAACTACTCGCACGGGGCCATAAAAGCAAGGAAGTCGCCTATAGCTGCGGCTTCAAAGACTACTCTAATTTTTACAGAGCCTTCAGAAGTACGTTTGAAGAAAGCCCGAGCGACTATGTAAAAAAAATCAAGGCTGACTCTTAACAAGCCAGCCTTGCCTTTAAACCTATTAGTTCACTCCGGCAAAAATCAATATTTTTTCAGTTTAGTCCAACGATCGCGCAAGAACCATGCCGCCCATTTGGGTTGACGTTCACGAGTAAAGACCCCTTTCTTATTCCCTTGTACACGCTTAATATTGGCTGCCGTTGCAAAGTCAGCAAAATTCCAAACATGTTCTCCGCAGATATAAGGATAGGAATCAAAAACTTCCCCATACATGGATAAAAACTCCTTTTGGAACTCTTCGCTGAAGAGGCCTGCATTGATATCGTGCATCCCCGCCACCGTATCTGCTCCATATTCAGTCAACATAATCGGCTTATCCGGACAACGCTTGTGATAGTCTTCAAAGACTTTCTTCAACTCAGCGCGTGCCGCAATCAGGTCTTCTTCTTGCGAGTACCAACCGTAGTAGCGGTTAATGCAAATCACATCACAGAGTTCCGTGATTTCACAAGTCTGAGGACTGGCCCCATCGTAGGTGACCAAGGTGACCGGACGTTTTTGAGGATCGAGTTTTCTGAAAAGATCAAACATCGGCGAAAAATAATCTTTGGCGCCGGGATCTTGCGAAGCCGGTTCATTCGCCACACTCCACATAATGACACAAGGATGGTTTTTATCTCGACGCACTAACTCTTCTATGGCTTGTCGATGCTGTGCCTCCGTTTTCATGACAGTCCAAGTGCCGCTCGCATCACCGCCAAGGAGGCCCGTCGCTGTAAAGCCGTTATTCAGACCGACTGCGGCGACTTCATTAATGACCAAAATGCCCTCTCTGTCACAAAGACGCATCATTTCTTCCGAATAAGGGTAATGGCTGGTACGGAAGGAGTTAGCCCCCATCCACTTCATCAAAGCCAAGTCCTTAACATTATAGGCCTCGTTAAAACCGCGACCGTTAACGGGATAATCCTCATGCTTACCGAAGCCGGTTAAATATACAGGCTCACCGTTTAAAAGAATTTGATTATTCTTCACTTCAAAATCACGGAAACCGATTTTTTCCACATACTCGTCCAAAATTCCATCGTCCTTTTTAAGACTGACTTTAAGACGATATAAATAGGGATTTTCCGTGCTCCACAGTTCAGGATCCGCTACCGCCAACTCGCCTTCAGCACCCTCGCCCTCAGCCAAGACCTGATTATCGGCATCCAACAAAGCAATTGAAATTGTCGCTACATCCGGGCCTTGCACATCCACTTTCCAGCTCAGATTTCCATTGGCTCTCGCAACGGCCGTAATATCATTAATGTACGTTTTCCCCGTAGTATAAAGGCAAACCGGACGCATAATGCCGCTGTAATTGAAGAAATCAAAGTTCGGTAAGTTGACCGGTCTTTTATTCCCATCCGCATCGATGCTTTCCGTCATGCGGCCACAGGGCACGGTTTCGTAGGTCACTAAATTGTTGACGACTACATGTAAGAGGTTGTCACCCAAGTTCGCTTTATCCGCAATTTCACACTCAAAAGGCATAAAGCCTCCCAAATGCTCACAGACGAGCTCACCATTCAAATAAACTTTAGCTCCGTGTGTCACACTCCCAAAGCGCAGGACCAAACGAGCGCTGAGCATAGACTTATTAACGGCAAAAGATCTCTGATACAACAAATCTCCCGCATGTTCACGCATTTCTTTTCCGGGATATAAGTCGTTATAGGCACAAGGTACAGGCATGGCAAAAGCCTCTTCTCTAGAAATCGGCTTTAGTACGTCAGGCATTTCACCTGTCTTCACCGGGCGAAAATTCCAGATACCATCTAAACTATAGACATTTCTTTCTTGATTAGTCTGTGGATATAGCATAGTCATCTCCTCTATTTCTGTTTTCTTTTACTAAAAGACAAAAGCTTCGTAAGTCGGCGGTAAGTTTTCTGAGAAGCTTTTTTTCAAAAGAACCTGGTCTTCTTCCGTGAAAGATCCCGAAACAAAGCGATCAATGTAATATTTGCTTAAATCGCTCCAACTCTCTGCCTCATGTTTTACGGTAATCGGATAGTACCAAACCTGATTGTCTTCTGCAGCCTGCAAGTCACCCATGGCATCACCTATCATAACGACTTGCTTCGGGTCATATCCATAACCCAACAGTCTCTCAATACAAAGGCTCTTTGTTCCGTCTTCTTGTCCGTATAGCACATTGCAGTAATCCGCCAGGCCGAAGTGTTCCCACTCGCGTAACATGGCCGCTTTGTTAGCGGAAGAGACAACCGCGATATCGGCTACCTCAGAAAGTTTCTCAAGTGTTTCTTTAACACCCGGATAAGGCGGACAGTCATCCATCGCAAGCTTGGCGATACCCTCATTAACCTTTTTCGACCACAGCAAGGCTTTTTCGTAAATTGGCAAAGGGTTACGACCAAACTCCTCTTCCAAAGCCTTGGGTGAAAGGGCTGATGTTGTCGCGGCCCAGCCTTTTAATGCACTCAAATCGGGGACCTCTAAGCCTAACGATTTTCTATATTCAAAAATCATCACCAAACCTTTAAAACGGTTGACACCACGGGAAGAAGTATAGAGATTAATGTCGTTCCAAAGATTAAGAAAGTCTTTATGTTCCTTGGTCTGATCCGGCCAAACATCCACAATGGAAGGGCCGAAACAACGCTGATGTTTTACATCCATTGAATTGATGGCACAACCATCCGAGTCAATACAAAAAAGCCAATCTTTCGTCTTGCGATATTCTTGAATCCGTGTTGTATTATTTGCCATAGTACTCTCCTTTATTGATATAATTCATGATTTCTATTTTGAATTGCGTCTAATCCTGTTATGATTACCATATTAGCATTAAGTCTTATCAAAAAACCCCTAGGAGGAAACATACGTGGCAAGATTAGTCGATTTATCCAAAATGCCGTATTATCTCGATGCAAATCAGCAAGAATGGGTTGAAAGCACCTTAAACAAATTAAGTACAGAGCAAAAAATCGGTCAGCTGTTTTTTAATCTTTTTCACTTTGTTCCCGATATTTTTACAGGCAGTACACTCAGCCGTAAAGAGCTTGTTGAAAAATTTCAATTCGGCGGTATTCGATACAATGGAGGCACTGCGGAGCAGGTCCAAGAGCTCATTAATGAAGTCCAAAGTTACAGCGAAGTGCCTCTCCTCGTTGCAGCCAACTGTGACTCGGGCGGTAACGGTTCTTGCACCAACGGTTGTTACATTGCCAGTTCCGCCCAGTGCGAGGCATCGGGTGACCTGCAGACCGCATACGATGCCGGCCTTGTCAGTGCAACGGAAGCCGCTGCGCTCGGGGTTAATCTGAATTTCGGTCCATGTGTTGACATTCTCTACAACTGGCGCAATACCATCATCAACACCAGGGCGTACGGTACGAACCCGGATACCGTCATTAAATACAGTCAGGCCTTCTTGGACGGTTTCCATGCCGAAGGCCATCTGCTCAGTTGCGTCAAGCACTTCCCGGGTGACGGTGTGGAAGATCGTGACCAGCACTTGGTGCTGGGAATAAATGATTTCGAGCCCGAAAAGTGGGATGAGACCTACGGGAGAGTCTACCGCCACCATATTGAGAACGGAACCGAAATGATTATGGCCGGCCACATTGCTTTGCCCGCCTACCAAAGAAAACTTCGTCCCGGCATCAAAGATGAAGACATTCTGCCCGCAACCCTTGCGCCGGAACTGATTACCGACTTATTAAAGGAAGCGTTGGACTTTAACGGTGTCGTGATTACGGATGCCTCTCACATGCTGGGACTTACTTCCGCTATGCGTCGTGAAGATCAGGTGCCCCAAACCATTGCTGCCGGCTGTGACATGTTCCTATTCTTCGGTAACCATGAAGAAGACTTTCATTTCATGCTCGAAGGTTACCGTAAAGGCGTGATCAGTGAGGAACGTCTTAACGATGCCTGTAGACGTATTTTGGGTCTGAAAGCCAAACTTCGTCTGTATGAAAAAAAGGCGACAGGACAACTTACAAGGCCTAAAGAAGCACTAAAGATAATCAGCTGTGATGAGCATCTGGCTCTTCGTAAGGCGGCTGCCGATCGCAGCATCAGTCTGATAAAAGATACACAAAAAATACTCCCGATTAGGCCGGAGACACATCCGAGAATTAAGCTTTATATTCTTCACGGTGAATTGGCGAATCCCTCTGTTCAAGAAACCGCATTTGAAAAACGTGTCCTTGACGAACTTGAAGGTCTGGGTTTCCACGTCAGCCTGAACGACCCCCACACACGTGTACGTGGCAGCAGTCTTGAATACCGTGCCAATTATGACGCCGCCCTTGTTGTTTCCAACGTCTCCGGTTACGGTGCCGAAAACAATTACCGCATCCGTTGGTCAATGGCGGGCAGTAACGAAATTCCTTGGTATGTCTGGGAAGTCCCTACCGTTTTCATCTCCCTTAACTACACTACACACCTCACGGATGTACCCATGGTTAAATGTCTGATTAACGCTTACCATAACAATCAGGACAATTTACACTTAGCTTTTAAAAAGATGATGGGGGAATCGGATTTCAGAGGAGGCCATAACGATTTAGTTTGGTGCAATCGTTTCCAAGCTAAGCTATAAGCATGAAAAAGAATAAAAAAATCATTGTTATTGACGGGCAAGGCGGAAAACTGGGGGGACAAATTATCAGTGTCTTAAAAGAGAAGGCGGTTAATGCAGAAATCATTGCCCTTGGAACCAACAGTATCGCCTCAGCTAATATGATTAAAGCAGGACCGAGTTATGCGGCGACCGGAGAGAATGCCGTAAAGGTCGCTTGTCGCACAGCCGACATAATCGTGGGACCTATCGGAATAGTCATTGCGGATGCCTTTCACGGTGAGATTTCTCCCGCCATGGCCTTGGCAGTCGCACAGGCGGATGCCGAGCGCATCTTAATTCCGGTTAATCGCTGTAGCAATTATGTTGCCGGCCTGCGTTTTCAAAACGTCTCTGATCTGCTGGAAGATGCCGTTCAAAAAATTCTGGATATCCTGACCGACTGCTAGCCTTTCTGTTTTACTTTCGCTGTGCTATGCTACTGCTAACGCAAGCAGTAGCTTACA
>CAYFRY010000005.1:0-2099 GCA_964345665.1 uncultured Oscillospiraceae bacterium | reverse complement strand
AGATGTGGCATAGTCTGAGCAGCTTATTTTTCCTCAAATTGATGTCAGTAGAGATCGACCTGCGCATTAGCTCGGCCGATATTTTTTTCCAAAATAAATTCACGGAGAAAAAAAATGAAACAAAGTAAAAAAATCGCTGTCGCAGCCCTTTGTCTGGCTACGGCCCTCCTTCTGCCTT
Source organism: uncultured Oscillospiraceae bacterium (assembly GCA_964345665.1). GTDB lineage: Bacteria > Bacillota > Clostridia > Saccharofermentanales > Fastidiosipilaceae > JAXGQD01. The sequence continues at coordinate 1,921 of CAYFRY010000005.1, read as the reverse complement.
TTCTGACAGGACAGATTCCTCAAATCGGTAACTTATTATCCCCTATGCACATTCCGGTCCTGCTGGCCGGTTTCTTGGTCGGAGGGCCGTGGGCGGCCCTTGTTGGGCTGATTGCGCCCCCATTACGTTTTTTTCTGTTCGGCATGCCCCCCCTCGTCCCTACCGCGCTCAGGATGATGTTTGAACTGGCCGCTTACGGTCTTATCGCGGGCCTGGTTTACAAAGCTTTGCCGAAAAAAACCTGGTCTGTCTATGTCGCTCTCCTTATCGCCATGCTGGGCGGGCGTTTGGTTTACGGCCTGGCTTCCTATGTCTTGTCTTTATTTATAGGTCCGGCATTTACTTTTGAGATGTTTTTGGCAGCTGCTTTTATCAATGCGGTACCCGGAATTGTTCTACATATTGTTTTGGTTCCGGCCATTGTTTTAACATTTGAGAAAACCGGGGTGATGAACAAATAAGCTTCATAGTCCTGTAAATTAACCGGGTGGCTGAAGTATAATGTTTTTCGGCCACCGGTCTTTCTCGTTGTCGTTTGACCAAAATATGTTTTGGGGAGTTGATAGAGGTCCCGTTTTAGCTTTAAATACTCTGCCTTCGTTACAGTTTTATTATCTGCTTTACTGATTTTTCCGTCTTGTCAACACGTCGATTTACCAAGTAAAGCAAGCAGTCCGAGTGCTCTGTCGGAGGAAGAAGTCAAATACAATGCAGCCTATTTTATGCGCTTGGATCTAGGTCAAATTAAAAGCTCGGAAGAGGAAACTGAAAACTATCATCTTTCGGAACATCGTGCAATCATCGGAATAGAAGAGATTGATGCGAAGATAGAGGATGAAATCTCTAAAATTAAAAGTGATTTTAAAGAAAACAATGCCGACTATAAAGCTGAGAGCAAAGAATTTAGGGCAGAACTCAATTTGGCAACGGCTACCTTTGCCATTGACGAGCATCGTTTCAGCTATCTTATCCAAAGCTTTACCCTGAATGGCGGTGAAGCACACGGTCTAAACCAATATAAGATCCTCTATTTCAACCGAAGCGACAAGGGTGAACTTAGCTTGAACGATCTTCTGGAAGCTCCGTTTTTGGAGTCTTTGGCCAAGTCCGCTGACGCCTTCTTTCAACAGAGCGAAAGTTATAGGACACAAATCGACTCGGATTTGTATCGAGAAGGTATTTCCGCCCAAGCGGAAAATTATCAAAATATCATCGTTTCGGCAGACGGTGTCGAAATTATCTTCCCACGTTATCAACTTTTTTCAGGCGACTACGGGGAGCCTGCCGTAAGCATTAGCTTTGGTGCCGAAAACAGTCTTCGACTATTAAAAATAAAAACAACTGATATTACGCCTGCTCCTCCCGTTCAAGCAAGCGCAAGTCCGGAGAGCACCGAACCAGAAACCGGGCTCCCCGTAAAAACGGAAACATTCCCTGAATCCGGTTCAAACGAGAAGTTGATTGCACTGACTTTTGACGATGGTCCCTATGCCCCTGTGGATGAAGCTTTACTTAAAGCAGCAGCGAAAGTTAACGGGAAACTGACCTTCTTCTTTGTGGGTAATCGCATCAGTTCCTATCCCGATGTCGTCAAAATAATCCTGGGTACCGGTCATGAAATCGCTAACCACAGCCATACGCATCCTCAACTGACCGGTCTGAATTTAGAGGCAAGTCAAAACGAATTCAAAGCAATGGATTTGGAAATTGAAAAGCTTGGCGGTCCTTGGCCAAAACTGATACGGCCCACATACGGGGCCTATAATGAGACTGTACAGGAAGCAGCGGGTAGGCCATTAATCAACTGGTCCGTCGATACTCTGGATTGGCAGTCACGCAATGCCGATCTCGTTTACAAGGCAATCATGGACGGTGCTTTAGACGGTGCCATTATTTTGATGCACGACTTATACCCGAGTAC
>CAYFRY010000004.1:14232-20140 GCA_964345665.1 uncultured Oscillospiraceae bacterium | reverse complement strand
ATCATCGGTCATTTCGGACGCGGCTTTTACGCGGTTTTCATGGTGGCCGAGCATGTTGCCATAGATACTTTGTCATACAGAGAAGGAGCGCAAGCTGTGCGCTGGACCAGTGAAGACGGTCAGTCTTTCAGCTTGACGGAGGGTGACAAAGCAACACGCGGCACTTGCATTACTATTCAATTGAGTCAAGAAGCTGAGAAGGAATACAATTCATTCAAGCTGCGTGAGATTTTACGCAAATATTGCCAGTTCATGCCGCATCCCATTTATTTTGAAGATGTAGAAGCTGAAAAGAGAAGAGAAGAAGAGGCTGAAAAAACGAAAAATGAAGGGAAAGAAGTGCCTGAGGCACCGACACCGACTGCCATTAATAATACCAGCCCGCTATGGCTTAAGAGTCCTAAGGACTGTACGGATGAGGAGTATCTGGACTTTTACACGGAAGCTTTCGCGGATTTCCGTAAACCGCTGTTTTGGATTCATCTGAATATGGATTATCCTTTCCGTTTGCAGGGCATCTTGTATTTCCCACAATCAGAAAGCCGTTATGAGACACTTGAGGGCAGGATAAAACTGTATAACAATCAAGTGTTTGTGGCGGATAACATCAAGGAAGTAATCCCTGAATTCCTCTTTTTGTTGAAGGGGGTTTTGGATTGCCCTGATTTACCGCTTAACGTCTCAAGATCTTTTTTACAAAACGATGCTTATGTGAAAAAACTCTCCGAACATATCGTTCGTAAAGTGGCGGATAAGCTGACGCAACTGTACAAAAATGACCGCGAAGCCTACAACGACTATTGGAAAGACATTTCGGTTTTTGTTAAATACGGATGTTTGCGCGAAGAGAAGTTTTTTGAACGCGTGAAAGAGGCCCTTTTGTTCGTCAATGTTGACGGTGAGATGAAGAGCAGAGAAGAGCTAGGTGAAACGATTTACTATGTCGCTGAACCGGAGAAACAAGCTGTTTATATTCGCCATGCCAAAGAGCAAGGCCATACCGTAGTTGTTCTTGATCACGAATTGGACATGCCCTTTATTCAGCTTTTGGAAATGAAGTTTTCTCCTTTGAAGTTCGTTCGTATAGATGCCGCTCTTGAGGGAGAGGAAGCTGGCGAGGGTGAGAAAAGGCTCTTTGAAGATTTGTTCCGAAGTGCTTTAAATGATGATAAGTTGAAAGTGGAGGTTGTAGCACTTGATGAGAAAGCACTGCCTGCTATGATTAAAGAAACTGAAGAAAGTCGCAGAATGCAGGAGATGCGGAAACAGTTTGAGCGCATGTCCGGGCAGCAGGAAGGCATGGATTTTGACAGTATGTTCCCTTTGGAGCAAAGTCTTTTGGTCAATATGAGACATCCTCTGATGAGCAAGTTAAAAGCTTTGTCGTCTCAGGAGGATAAAAAAGAACTCAGCGCTGCGCTTGCTAAACAGATTTATCTGCTTGCTCAGTTGGGTCATGGTTCTTTACAAGCGGAAGCCTTGGCAGATTATATGGATGAAAATATTCAGTTACTAAATCAACTTCTATCTTAAAGGGATGAGGATCTACTATGAAAGAAACAAGACTCGCACGTATTTATGCAGAAAAAAAACCTGATTATGCCGTTGAGGCTAAGGCGGTCCTCAATGATTTGAAGGATCATTTCGGCCTGACGGGTCTGAAGTCCGTTCGGGTCTTGAATCGTTATGATGTGGAGGGTTTATCTGACCGGGACTTTGAAGTTGCCAAAGATTTGGTTTTCTCGGAACCTCCCGTAGATGTGGTTTTTACAGAAGAACCTGATTGGAATGAGGCGGATTATGTTTTAGCGGTTGAAGCGTTGCCCGGACAATACGAACAAAGAGAGGACTTCGCGGAACCATGTCTGCAGATTATCTCTAATAAAGAAAGACCTACGGTCAAGACGGCAAGAGTTTATCTTTTTAACGGTGTAGTGGACGACGTGACGAAGGCTAGGATTCGTGACCATCTCATTAATCCGGTGGAATGCAGAGAGGCGAGTCTTGATTTACCGATGAGTTTAAAGCGTGAAACGTCTGAGGTGAAAGAAGTCCCTATTTTGGTAGATTTTATCGAGGCTTCAGAGGCGGCAATCTCTGCCCTTCATCAGGAGCTTGGCTTGGCGATGTCTCATGAGGATCTCGTTTTCATTCAAGTATATTTTAAGAGTATTAAACGCAATCCGACTTTGACTGAGATTAAGGTTCTGGATACCTATTGGTCAGATCATTGCCGCCATACGACATTTAATACGGAGCTTTTTGAAACCGGTTTAGCCGATCCGGAAAATGAAGCATCCGAACTTATTGCCGAAAAAATCCAATCCAGTCTGGATTATTACTTGGAGGAACGCGTCAATTTCTACAAGAATCGATTAAAGGATAAACCCGTATGCCTCATGGATATCGCAACTTTAGGTGCTAAAATATTGCGCCGGGACGGTTATGTTGAAGATCTTGACGTATCTGAAGAAATAAATGCTTGCAGTATTAAAATTGAGATTCCCGTTGATGGTTTTCCTCAAGCCATGCTTCTGATGTTTAAAAATGAAACGCATAACCATCCTACTGAGATTGAACCTTTTGGCGGTGCGGCAACCTGTTTGGGCGGTGCGATTCGTGACCCGCTTTCCGGGCGTTCCTATGTGTATCAATCTATGCGTGTAACAGGCAGTGCCGACCCGAGGGAATCCTTTGAAGAAACTTTACCCGGGAAATTACCCCAGCGAAAAATTACAACGACGGCTGCAGCCGGCTTCAGTTCTTATGGAAATCAAATTGGCTTAGCTACAGGGCAAGTCTCAGAAATATACCATCCGGGATATAAGGCTAAGCGCATGGAAATCGGTGCGGTGATTGCTGCCGCTCCTGCGGATCAAGTTGTTCGTGAGACGCCTGAAGCAGGGGATGTTATTGTCCTACTGGGCGGAAGAACAGGCCGTGACGGGATCGGAGGCGCAACCGGTTCTTCCAAAATTCATGATGAGAAATCTGTTGAGACTTCAGGTTCTGAAGTACAAAAGGGTAATCCTCCTACAGAACGCGCTTTACAAAGACTTTTCCGACGAGCCGAGATTTCCAGATTGATAAAACGTTGTAATGATTTCGGTGCAGGGGGCGTATGTGTTGCTATCGGTGAGTTGGCAGATGGCGTACGTATAAATTTAGATAAAATATTGGTCAAGTATGAGGGTTTAGACGGAACGGAACTGGCTATTTCCGAGTCTCAGGAACGAATGGCCGTAGTGCTTCGTCCTGAGGTCGTAGATCGTTTCTTAGCTGCAGCGGATGAAGAAAACTTAGAGGCAAGGGTAGTGGCTGAAGTGACTGAAGAGGCGCGGATGCGTATGGACTGGCGTGGCCAAACCATCGTGGATATCGAAAGATCATTTATCAATACCAACGGTGCGTCTCAAAGTGCCAAGGCTGAAATCCGAATTCCCGATGCTGAAAAATCTTATTTTAAGCCGTTTAAACCGGAGCTGCCTTTTGCCGAGAGACTTAAAGCCGGACTATCCGATCTGAATGAGTGTGCACAAAAAGGTTTGGTTGAGCGTTTTGACAATAGTATTGGGTCCGGCACCGTCTTACAAGCTTTTGGCGGAATGCATCAGCTGAGTCCGGAAGAAGGCATGGCTGCCAAGATCCCGGTCAGACACGGCGACAGTACGGTTGCTTCTTTGATGACCTATGGCTTTGATGCGGACCTTTCAAGCTGGAGTCCGTACCACGGTGCCTATTTCGCGCTTACACAGTCCTTGGCCAAGTTAACCGCAATGGGTGCTTCTTCGCGTAAAGCCAGGCTGACTTTCCAAGAATACTTTCCAAGAACGGATAGTCCTGAAAAGTGGGGCTTGCCGTTAGCCGCTCTTTTAGGTGCTTTTCAAGCACAAATGGATTTTAAAGTCCCTTCGATTGGCGGTAAAGACTCTATGTCCGGCAATTTCAATGACATGGAAGTACCGCCGACCCTGGTTTCTTTTGCAGTGGGAACACGACCACTCGATCAGGTGAAATCTTCTCTCTTAACAGAGGCCGGTCGTGTTTTAATGTACTTTCCTTTACCTTTGGAAAAAGGAGACTTCCTTAACCCTTCTCAGTATCAGCGCCAGCTTAATCTTTGCCATAAGCTACAAAAATTAGTGCAAATCAATGCGATTTCAAAGGTAAAAAAAACCGGTGCGGCGGTGACCGTAGTCAAACAGTGTTTTGGGCAACATTTAGGTTTCTGTTTTAATCCCTTACTTGATGTTGACACCTTCTTTATGCCTCAACCCGGGGCTCTGATTGTAGAAGTGGTTCCCGATGCACGTTATCCCGAAACCCTACAAGCATTAAAGGAGGCGGGTGCCATCCTTTTGGGACAAGTCAGTTCGGCAGCGTTGATCAGTTACCGTGATGAGGGGCTCAGCTTGCAGGATGCTCAGGATGCGTGGATGGCTACCTTAGATGATGTTTTTCCGTCAAAGTCAAATGCAAAGGAGATTCAAAAAGTCGAGACCCTATCGTATCGGGAGGAAAGGCCCATCCTAAAGGCCCCGACGCTTCTGAAAGGAATCAAACCTCGCGTGTTCATTCCTGTTTTTCCGGGTACGAACTGTGAGGACGATACGGCACGTGCCTTTGAAAAGGCGGGTGCAAGAGCGGATGTCTTTGTCTTTAGGAATAAAACGCCGGAAGCCTTACAGGAGAGTTTGTTTGAGATGGAAAAACGTCTTGACCAAGCCCAAATTCTTATGATACCGGGCGGTTTCAGTGCAGGTGATGAACCCGAAGGCTCGGGTAAATTCATTGCGACCGTTTTCCGAAACCCACGCCTGAAAGAGGCGGTAGAAAGGCTGCTTCAGGAGCGTGACGGTTTGGCTTTGGGTATCTGTAACGGTTTCCAGGCATTAGTCAAATTGGGACTTTTACCGAACGGTAGGATTAGCGATCTCAAGGCGGACAGTCCGACCCTGACGTTTAACACGATAGGTAGGCACGTGTCTCAATATGTTCAAACAAGGGTCGCGACGGATAAGTCGCCTTGGTTAAGCCATGCGCCTGTGGGGAGCCTGCATAGCCTACCCGTTTCCAATGGTGAGGGGCGTTTTATTGCACCGGAATCGGTCCTACGTGACTTGGCTGCGAAAGGGCAAATTGCAACTCAATACGTGGATTTAAGTGGGAAAGCCAGTATGGAGGAACCCTATAATCCTAATGGTTCACTCTGGGCCGTTGAGGGCATCTGTTCACCTGACGGTCGTATCCTCGGAAAAATGGGACATTCGGAGCGTATCGGTAAAGGCGTCGCCAAGAATATTCCCGGCAATAAAGATCAGGGCCTGTTTGCGGCCGGCGTAGCTTACTTCCTATAACATGCAAAACATACCGTTTAAGCTTGTCAGTGATTTTGAACCTACCGGTGACCAACCTCAGGCCATTGCTAACTTGGTGGCCGGTATTCGATCCGGCATGCGGGCGCAGACTTTACTTGGTGTGACCGGCTCAGGTAAAACCTTCACTATGGCTAATGTCATCCAAGAGTTGCAGAGGCCGGCCTTGGTCATTGCCCCCAACAAAACCCTAGCGGGTCAGCTTTGCGCTGAATTTAAAGCGTTTTTCCCTGAAAACCGTGTGGAATATTTCGTCAGCTACTATGACTATTACCAGCCCGAAGCCTACATTCCTTCTTCAGATACGTATATTGAAAAGGATTCTGCTATCAATGAAGAAATAGATCGTATGCGCCACTCGGCAACTGCATCGCTCCTGGACAGACGTGATGTGATTGTGGTAGCCTCCGTATCTTGTATTTACGGTTTGGGCGATCCTGAAGATTACAAAGATATGATGGTTCATCTTCGTCCGGGCGACAAAAAGGACCGTGATGCGGTTATTCGTGAACTGATTAAAATTCAGGATTTTC
>CAYFRY010000004.1:0-14222 GCA_964345665.1 uncultured Oscillospiraceae bacterium | reverse complement strand
TTGGATATTATTCCCGCTTCTGAAGATCAACTGATGACGCGCATCTCTTTTTTTGACGATGAAATTGAGAAGATTTATGAGCTTGACTTTGTTACGGGGAAAATTGTTGCTGCTCGAAACTATGTCTCGATTTACCCTGCCAGCCACTATGCGACGACTGATTTAAAAATGCTTAAAGCAAGAGAGAGCATCGAGAAGGAATTAGAAGAACGTTTAGAGGTATTACGTGGAGAAGGGAAAATCCTTGAGGCTTATCGTTTGGAGCAGCGTACACGTTACGACTTGGAAATGCTCGCAGAAACCGGCTTTACCAAAGGAATTGAAAATTATTCAGCCCATTTGGCCGGTCGCAGTCCCGGGACGCCGCCCTACACATTGATTGATTTTTTCCCCGAAGATTACCTGCTATTTATAGACGAATCACATGTGGCTATTCCACAAATCGGAGCCATGTACAACGGAGACCGTGCGCGAAAGGAATCCTTGGTTAATTTCGGCTTTCGATTACCCTCCGCTTTCGATAATCGACCCTTAAAATTTGAAGAATTTGAAGAACGAATGGGACAAAGTATTTTTGTAAGCGCCACTCCCAGTCGCTACGAGGCCGCCCATCAAGAACAAATCGTTGAACAAATCATCCGTCCGACCGGTTTAGTCGATCCTCAGATTGCTATTCATCCGGTTGAGGGTCAGATTGATGACCTGATCAGTGAAATTAAACAAGTCAAAGAAAGAGGGGAGCGTACGCTTGTTCTTACTTTGACTAAAAGAATGTCAGAGGATCTTTCACTATTCTTATCCGATAATGCGTTACAGGTTTCATACCTGCATTCAGACTTGGAAAATGATGAGCGACTGGCGGTCTTGCGTGACCTTCGCAGCGGTAAGTTCGATGTTTTGGTTGGCATCAATCTCTTAAGGGAAGGGCTTGATTTACCAGAAGTTTCTCTCATAGCTATTCTGGATGCGGATAAGCAAGGATTCCTTCGTTCTCAGACTTCATTGATTCAAATTATCGGTCGTGCTGCACGTAATGTGAACGGTAAAGTCATTATGTATGCGGACTCGGTTACGGATGCCATGATGGCAGCGGTTTCAGAAACCAATCGTCGCAGAGAGATTCAGGAACTCTATAACAGAGAAAACCGAATTACACCAACCAGCATTAAGAAAGATATTCGAGGCTTGTTGGACACTTATGAGGAACTGGAAGTAACGGATTGGCCTAGCATTGCGGAGGCGACAGAAGATGGCATTATCTCTGATTTGGAAAATACAGTCAGGGGAGCGGCAGCCATTCGGAAGAAATTAAAGAGCATGAAACCTTCTGCCCTTGTAAAAATGATTACAGAACTGGAGCGTGACATGAATAAGGCTGCCAAAGCACTCGAGTTCGAGGAGGCAGCCAAATTGCGTGATTTACTGATTGAAGCTAAAGGGATCCAATCAGCTGAGCGTTAATTCCTGAGCCCTTTCCTCAATGCTCATATCCTGAAGACTTTCAGGCAAGGGGTATTTTTCCAAGTAAGTCTCAAGCATCTGTTGGAACTCAATATTACTTTTCTTCTTAATTTTTTTGAGGTATTTATGTGGGTCAAGATGACCTTGCTTGATTTCAAGAACGACGACGGCGATGTTGGAACAATGGTCCGCAATACGCTCCATAGAAGTCGTAATATCTGTAAGCACCATACCGAGGTCTATCGAACAGCGACCGTCACGCAAACGCTGAATATGACGCAGTTTAATGACCTCATGAATACGGTCTATAGCTTCCTCGAGTGGTTCAATTTTAAGTGCAATGCTTGATTCTTTTGTGGCAAAAGCCTCCTCGGTCAAGGCAATAATTTCACTAAGAGCTCCGCCGTATACTTTTAATTCATCTTGTGCTTCACATGAAAATGTAAGTGCTCCATCGTGCATGCTTTTAGCGGATTCCGCCAAATTAAGTGCATGGTCGGACATACGTTCAAAGTCGTTAATAGAATTCAGCATTGTGGTTAAACTGATGTTTTCTTTTTCTGTTAAAATTTCCATACCGACTTTTAAAAGATAGCCACTCAAGGCATCTTGGTATTTATCGACAAGGCGCTCTTTTCGCTTAACGGACTTATGCACTTCTGTTTTGAAATTCTCTAATAGGCTTAAGGCTTCGTTGATTGAACTTGTTGTCAGTTGCAACATTTCCTTTGAAAGCGTGAAGGCTTGTTCCAAAGCGATACTCGGGGTATCAATAAGTCTGTCATCTAAGGAGGCAAAAATATTGGCTTCCTCGCTACGCTCTTCTTCGGTTTCAGGAATGACTTTTCTGACCAGTTTTTCTAAGCTTCCGGTAAAGTTGATTAAAATCAGGGTGTTTACGATATTGAAAATGCCATGGGCAATGGCTATGCTGACGGGGCTCGCCAAATCCTGGAGGAATTCAATATCGAAGAATGCTTTAGCTACTAAGAAGGCTGTCATAAATAGAGCCGTACCGATGAGGTTGAAGAGCAAGTGTGCCAGAGCTGCCCGTTTCGCATTCCGTTTAGCGCCGATAGCAGACAAGGCTGCTGTAATACAAGTGCCGATATTTTGCCCCATGATAATAGGAATTACGGCTGACATGGATACAATACCGGTAGCACAAAGGGCTTGGAGTATACCGACTGAGGCGGAAGAACTTTGAATGATGGCCGATAGCACCGCACCGACCAAAACACCCAAGAAAGGGTTACTGAATTTTACAAATAAATCCTGAAATTCGGGTATGGCGGCTAAAGGTTTCATAGCGGCACTCATCGTTTCCATACCGAACATCAGAATGGCAAAACCAAGCATGATTTTCGCTCCGACATGAAATTTTTCGTTTTTGGTGAAGAGAAGCCAAATTACACCGAGCATGGCCAAGATAGGTGAGAAGGAAGTAGGCTTGAGCATCTGGATGAAAAAGTTCTCACTTTCCAGTCCGGCCAAACTCAGAATCCAAGCGGTGACAGTAGTACCGATGTTAGCTCCCATAATAATGGCAATGGCCTGTTTAAGCTTCATGATACCTGAATTAACCAAGCCGACAACCATAACGGTTGTGCCGGATGATGATTGTATGACCGCAGTAACACCGGTACCGAGCAGTACACTCTTAAAACGATTGGAGGTTAAATTTTCTAAAACACTTGTCAGTTTTTTTCCTGACATCATAGTCAGGCTGTTTCCCATAAGGTCCATACCGTACAAGAATAAGGCAAGTCCCCCGACCAAAGTTAAAAAATTAAAAAAGTCCATAATTTCCTCCTAAGTTAAGGCAATATTAATAGTTGATTAATTTTTGCCCGTTAATAATGTAAAGTTTATTCAAAAATATGGCAAGGCTATAAAGAGCTTTTATGCAAATAATGATATAATTCAATAAAATTGATTAATTGCCAGACTAGACAAGTTGCAATTGTGAGGAGGATGTCTATATGAGCCGCATCAGCGAATTGTATCAACTTTGGTCCACCGATCCTTATTTTGATGAAAAAACCAGAAAAGAATTATTGGCGATAGCCGATGACAAAGATGAAATAGTGGAGCGTTTTTATACGAACCTCTCTTTCGGTACGGCAGGCTTGCGCGGTATTTTAGGCGCGGGTACCAACCGTATGAATATTTATACCGTTGCTATGGCGACTGAAGGTTTTGCCAGATATATCGACAGCCTCAGCCCCGAGGAAAAGGCAAGAGGCATTGTAATTGCTTATGATTGCCGCAACTATTCGCCTGAATTCGCCCTGACTGCTGCTCTTGTTTTCGCTACGCACGGTATTCATGTGCGCTTGTCGGATGAACTAAGACCTACGCCTATGCTGTCTTTTGCCGTTAGACATTACAACTGTATTGGTGGTGTTATGGTGACCGCCAGCCACAACCCTGCCGAATATAACGGTTATAAGGCCTATGGTGAAGATGGCGGACAAATGCCTCCCGAGGCGGCAGATGTCGTTCTTCACGAGATGGATTCCATTAAAGATCCACGTACTTTAACTTGGATTACAGAAGAGGAAGCGTTGGCCAAAGGCTTACTTGAATACATCGGCCCCGAGCTGGACGACGCCTACATGGCTATGTTGAAAAAACTGACCATTAATGAGGATAAAGTTAAAGAGCAAGCCGATATGAAGATCGTTTTTACGCCTCTACACGGTACGGGCAATAAACCGGTTCGCCGTATTCTGAAAGAAATCGGCTTTAATAACGTTATTGTCGTTCCGGAGCAAGAGCTGCCGGACGGTAATTTCAGTACGGTCGAGGCACCTAACCCGGAGTATCGTTCCGCTATGAAGATGGCCATTGATTTGGCTGAAAAAGAAGGCGCGGATCTTGTTATTGCAACCGATCCTGACGGTGATCGTACAGGATTATGCATCCGTAAAGAAGACGGCAGCTACCAGGTTATGACCGGAAACCAAATCGGTATTCTACTGATGAACTACATCCTCAGTGCTAAAAAATCTCGCGGCACCTTACCCGATAAGTCTTTTGTTGTAACTACTATTGTATCTACTAAACTTCCGAGAAAAATCGCAAAACATTATGGTGTCGAGCTGATGGAATGTTTGACCGGTTTTAAATGGATTGCGGAATTGATTAAAATTCATGATGAGCAAGGAGATATGCACTTCCAGTTCGGTTTTGAGGAAAGCTTCGGCTATTTATCCGGAACTTCGGTTAGGGATAAGGATGCTGTTGTGGCCTCTATGTTGCTTGCAGAAATGGCTGCAACGGCGAAGAGCGAAGGTAAAAACCTAAATGACTATCTGAACGCCCTGTATGCAGAGTTCGGTTACGGTGAAGAGAAAACCTATTCTCTGAAACGTGAAGGAAAGGCCGGATTGGAAGCAATTAAGAATACGATGGTTAAATTGCGCGAAGATAAACTGAAGGGTTTCGAAGGTGTAGAGGTTTTGTCTGTTTCAGACCTGCAAGACGGAACGATTACCGATTTGGTAAGTGGTGAAGTCGGCAAGCTTGACTTACCTCCCTCCAATGTCCTTTTCTATCAACTCTCAGGAATTGATTTCCTCTGTGTCAGACCCTCCGGCACCGAGCCGCAGATTAAAGTTTATTTCGGCGCCTACGCTCCGGATCAGGAAGCCTGTAAGACGAAACTGGATGCTTTTGCTAAGTCGGTTGTCGGAGAGGTTGAAGCCCTCCTGGGTTAAACTTCAATGCCATTTACACACTTACATTTACACACGGAGTTCAGCCTGCTTGATGGGGCCAACCGCATCAAGCAGCTGCCTTCGCGTATCAAAGAACTCGGTATGGACTGCTGCGCCATTACAGACCATGGGGTCATGTATGGCGTAGTTGATTTTTATGAGGCTTGTAAAGTACAGGGGGTCAAACCCATCATTGGTTGTGAAGTCTATGTGGCCGAAAACGGACGCTTTAATAAAGATGGAGCGGCAGACAAGCGAATGTCTCATCTCATTCTGTTGGCAGAAAATGAATCCGGTTTGAAGAACCTTAATAAACTGGTAAGCGCCGGCTTTACGGAAGGCTTTTACTATCGCCCACGAATAGATTTTGAACTTTTGAAAAACCATCATGAAGGCTTAATTGCATTGTCCGCTTGTATGAGCGGAGCCGTTTCCCAAAAACTTTTGATCAATGACGAAGAGGGTGCTCTTGAAGTAGCCCTTGCCTATAAAGAACTTTTCGGACCGGAGCACTATTTTCTTGAGGTCCAAGCCAACGGCATGTTGGATCAACTCAAGGTCAATGCCGGGATGAGACGCCTTTCTGAGAAGACCGGTCTTTCTCTCGTGGCAACCGCGGACTGTCATTACATGCGGTCGGAAGATGCAAGGGCCCATGAGATTTTACTTTGTATTCAAACGGGTAAACGCATGACAGATAGCGATCGGATGCGTATGGGCAGTGATCAACTGTATGTGAAGTCTCCGGAGGAGATGAAAGCGGCTTTGCCTGACTTTTTGGATGCCATCGATAATACTGAAAAAATTGCCGATCGCTGTAGTGTTGACATGGATATGCAACATATCCATTTACCTGCCTTTGATTTTCCCGAACCATATCAGAGTTCCGCCGATTATCTTCGACAGATTAGTAGGGAAGCCTTGGAAAATCGCCTTAGCTTCTACCGGGATCCGAACTATAGCCGTGCGGACTATTCTGCACGACTTGAGCTAGAATTGGATGTTATTGTCGGTATGGGTTATGCGGATTATTATCTTATTGTATGGGACTTTATTCGCTATGCCAAGGAACAGGAAATCATGGTCGGGCCCGGTCGTGGTTCCGGCGCAGCCTCTTTAGTGGCCTATGCACTTGGCATCACAAATTTGGATCCTCTACAGTATGACCTGCTCTTTGAACGCTTTTTAAATCCTGAACGAGTCAGTCTTCCGGACTTTGATACGGATTTTTGCTATGAACGACGTGGAGAAGTCATCGATTATGTGACGCAAAAATATGGCCAGGAACGTGTGGCACAAGTGATTACTTTCGGTACCTTGGCCGCCAAGGCAGTGGTAAGAGATGTCGCCAGGGCTTTGGATGTTCCCTATTCAGATACGGATCGCCTCGCCAAAATGATTCCTACGGAATTGAACATGACTTTGAGTAAGGCCTTAGATCAGTCTAAAGAGCTAAAATTAGCCTATGAGACGGAGCCGCAAACCAAGGAGATTTTCGATACGGCCCTCTTGTTTGAGGGTATGCCCCGTCATGCTTCAACCCATGCTGCGGGTGTGGTCATAGCCAGTGAAGAATTGACGGATTTAGTGCCTCTCTCTAAAAATGAAGAAGCTGTTGTTATTCAATACGACAAGGGCAACATTGAAAAGATGGGCCTGTTGAAATTCGACTTTCTGGGCCTAAGAACACTGACTGTTTTACGCGATACAAGGGACATGGTACGTGAAAACTACGGAGAATGGATCGATTTTGATACGATGCGCTTCGATGAGGCGAGCGTTTATGATTTAATATCCGTAGGCGACACGGTCGGTATTTTTCAGTTGGAATCTCCGGGCATGACGAGTTTTATGACGCAGCTCAAGCCCAGCTCTTTAGAAGATATTATTGCGGGTGTAGCTTTATATCGCCCCGGCCCGATGAGTGAAATCCCTCGCTATGTTGCGGCCAGACATAATCCGGAACAAATTCGTTACGACCATCCCTCTTTAGAGCCTATCCTGAACATGACTTATGGTGTCATTATTTATCAAGAACAAGTGATGCGCATTGTCCGTGAATTGGCCGGCTTCAGCATGGGACAATCCGACAATGTACGCCGAGCCATGTCCAAAAAAAAGCCTGAGATTATTGAGGCTTACAGACAAATATTTATCTATGGCGGTTCCGACGAAAACGGGATTCCTGTTGAAGGGGCCATAGTGCGGGGAATTCCGGAACATATTGCCAATAAGATATTTAACGATGTGTTGGCCTTTGCGGGCTATGCCTTTAATAAGGCGCATGCGGCTTGTTATGCCGTAGTCGGCTACCAGACGGCTTGGCTTAAATTGCACTATCCTACCGAATTCATGGCCGCTATGCTGAACAGTTTTTTAGGCGAACTGGGAAAAGCGGCCAATTATGCACATGCCGCCAGGCAGATGGGGATTAGCATATTGCCTCCGGATGTTAATTATTCTTCGGTGAAATTCCGTCCTGAAGGCCAATCTTCAATACGTTTTGCCTTAGCGGCGGTTAAAAATGTTGGCAAAGCGGTGCTTGAAGACCTTGTCCAAGAACGAGAGCGCAATGGTTTGTTCAGTAGTTTCGGCGATTTTTTAAGACGCGTACATGCTCTGCGAATGAATAAAAAAGCGGTGGAAAGTTTAATTAAGGCTTCCGCACTGGACGGATTCGGGGTGCCCCGTAACCAAATGCTGGCTGTCTATGAAATCTATCTTAATCAGTTGACAGCTAACCGTGTGGAAGTCATGAGCGGTCAACAAAGCTTGTTTGATTTCGGACTGATAAGTGACGAGCCGGCTGAACCGGAGTATCCGCCTTTGCCGGACTTATCAAAGATGAGACTCTTTGAAATGGAACAAGAGATGCTCGGACTCTACGTTACGGGTCATCCTTTGGATGAATACCGTGCTATGCTCGAAAATATGGATTTATTCAGAGCAAGTGACTTGACACCGCCGAGTGATGAAGAAGCCTACACGGAAGGCACGGAACTGAGACAATGTCTGGATGAGGGCCGTATGCTAACGATGTCAGCTTTGATTATAGATGTAGATAAGCGTACAACACGAAGAGGCGATCCGATGGCCATGCTGAAATGTGAGGATTTGTTCGCAAGATATGAAGCCATTGTGTTTGCCAGAAGTCTACAAGGATGTGGAGAATGTTTGATTCCTGGACAAGTTCTCTTGCTTTCCGGTTCCTTAACCATGCGAGAGGACGACAAAGAAGCCCGTCTTATAGTTAGGACAGCCCTGCCGTGCAGTCTTGACGCCTATCAACAACTCACATCACATCAAAGTAAGAGCTTATTCAACAGAGCAGAAAACCATGTGAATGCCGTACCGGTTCCCCCAAAGATTCCTGTGCCTGCCCGTCCGCTTGAACTTGAAATCTATTATCCGGGCGAGGTATTAGATTCCGGCTATAAAATACTCACGAATACCTTGGCCTTCTTTAACGGCTCTACACCCGTCAAGTTAAGGTTCAGTGAAAACGGAGAAGCAAAATACTTACCCAAAGCTTGTTGGGTCCATCTGGACAGTGATTTGATTACAGTTTTAAGCAGGCGTTATGGTGCGGACCATTTAAGGATAGTTTAAATATTCAATGTCCTTTGTTAATTTTGTTAATTAACTGAGTGTTTACCTTGACAAAAATACTTGCTATCGGCAAACTTTGTGTAGTTGAAAAAGCCGACATCAGATTCTTAGTGAGCGTTTTTTACTCAAGTGTTTGAGGTGAATTATGGAAGAGAACAGAAATCATAATGCAGTTAAAACCATTGCCGTTCTGACCTCCGGTGGTGATGCTCCCGGCATGAATGCAGCGATTCGTGCCGTTGTGCGTACAGCTTTGAATAATGGTTTAAAAGTATTTGGCGTGAGACGTGGCTATCATGGTCTTTGGAAGGGTGAAATTGAAGAGTTGAACAGTCGCTCCGTTTCCGAAAAATTGCAGCGCGGCGGGACTTTCCTTATGACGGCGAGGAGTGCAACTTTCAATACGCCTGAAGGATTGAAGAAGGCCTATGACATGGCGAAGGTTTTTAATATCGATGCACTTGTCGTCATCGGCGGTGATGGATCGTTTCGCGGTGCCCGTGACTTGTCACATCTTGGTTTACCTGTTATAGCTATTCCCGGCACAATCGATAACGACATTTCTTCAACGGAATACACCATTGGCTACGATACGGCCATGAATACCGCAATGGAAGCTATTGATAAAATAAAAGATACGGCTGCAGCCCATGAGCGTTGTTCGGTAGTAGAGGTCATGGGCCGCAAGGCGGGTTATATTGCTCTTAATGTCGGTATGGCCACAGGTGCGGAAGTCATTCTTGTACCGGAAATTCCTTTTGATTTTAATACGGATGTTATCAAGCGTTTATTGTTTTGCCGAAATAAAGGGAAGCATCACTATGTTGTTATTGTAGCTGAAGGCGCAGGAGATGCGGCGGATATTGCTGCCCGAATTCATGAGATGACCGGCATTGAATCTAACGCAACTACTTTAGGTTATGTACAAAGAGGCGGTTCCCCCACCTTGAGAGATCGTCGTATGGCAAGCCGTATGAGCTTCCATGCAGTCAGCTGTTTATTGGAGGGGCGAATGAATCGCGTCGTTGCTTTAAAGGGTAATCAGATTACGGATTTCGATATCGATGAGGCCATTGCTATGACCAAAACCATTACTTTAAAAGAATATGAGGCGGCGAAAATTGTCGCTCTCTAGAATTGGAAAGGGAGCTCGTGAGCAGTTCTTCGTTTAAGTGGAAAGATCAAATAACCATTCCCAATATCCTGACTCTGATTCGTCTGTTGATGATTCCGGTGATGGCTTATTTTATACATCACATTGAACGCTATACCTATGTTGCGCTTATTCTTTTTCTCGTCATCTGGTTGACGGATATGTTGGACGGTTTTATCGCGAGACGCTTTAATCAAGTCTCCGACCTGGGAAAGTTATTCGATCCTGCGGTAGATAAGTTATTTCAGTTTACAACGGCTGTGATGCTTTATCGGGTTAATCGCATGCCGGTTTGGGTTCCTATCTTCATTTTTTTGAAAGAAGTGCTGATGGCTTTGGGTTCCATACTTTTGTTAAGACAAAAAGTTGTGGTCAGTGCCTCTTACATAGGCAAGTTGTCCACCTTTGTCTGGGTGCTTAGCTTTGCCGTGATGCTGGTCCTGCCACATAGGTATGTTTATTTGGCTAAGTACATTTTTATTTTGCCGGCTGTTTTGGCTCTCGCAGCCTTCTTTTACTATCTCTTTTCTTACATGAGGAAAAGCCGTGAACGAGCATGATTTAATTACACTGGAATACGACAAGATTATTGAAGATTTAAGCACTTTAGCTTTCTCTGTTTTGGGGAAAAAACGCTGCCAGGATCTTAGACCATCTAAATACTTAGCAGAAATTGATTTATGGCAGAACGAGACAGCGGACGCTGAGCATATTCTCTTGAGTAAGGGCAGCCCTCCCTTTCAAGGGATGCACAATATTTTACCGGCTGTGTCACGTGCTGAGCATTTCGCTTCGCTCAATTATACGGAGCTTCTGCAAATCGCCTCATTTCTCCGTGCGGCTGAGCGCTTGAAAAAATTTGTTCCTGAAACGGGAGCTGCGGAGAACGCGGTCTACCTGTTAATGTCGCAATTAAGCCTACTGAGCTCCTTAGCCTCGCGTATAGATCAGGCCATTATCAGCGAAGAAGAGGTAGCGGATACCGCCAGCCCAAATTTAGCGAAAATTCGACAAAAACAAAGACAGGTTCAAAACAAAATTCGAAGCAGTCTTGAATCGATTTTAAGGAACCAATCCAAGGCCTTACAGGATAACATCATCACCCAGCGCTCAGGACGTTATGTATTACCGGTTAAAGCGGAGTGCCGCGCTCAGGTGCATGGTGTTGTCCATGATGCCTCCGGTTCCGGAGCGACCCTTTTTATTGAACCCATGGTTGTTGTTCAGGCCAATAATGAGTTGCGAGAGTTAGCAGCCGAGGAAAGAGAAGAAATAGAGCGGATATTAGCCGCCTTTTCTGCCGAGGTAGCCGAAGGGGCAGAGATCCTTAAGGCGGATACGGCTATCATGGAACAATTGGATTTCGCTTTTTCCAAGGCAAGACTGGCACAAAAGATGAAGGCAACGCGTCCTGTTTTGAACGAAGAAGGATTCAGTAAGTTGATGCAGGCGCGTCATCCCTTAATTCCGAAAGAGAAAGTGGTGCCGATTGACCTACACATCGGCAATGAGTTTAAGACCTTAATCATTACAGGGCCTAACACGGGCGGCAAAACGGTTGCTTTGAAAACTTTGGGATTACTGACCTTGATGGCTCAGTCCGGTTTGCATATTCCGGCTCGAGAACAATCACATGTTGCCGTGTTTAAAAAGGTACTGGCTGATATCGGCGATGAACAAAGTATTG
Source organism: uncultured Oscillospiraceae bacterium (assembly GCA_964345665.1). Taxonomy (GTDB): domain Bacteria; phylum Bacillota; class Clostridia; order Saccharofermentanales; family Fastidiosipilaceae; genus JAXGQD01. The sequence goes on along the minus strand of CAYFRY010000004.1, from coordinate 2,590 downwards.
AGCAAAACCTTTCGACTTTTTCCGCACACATGAGTCATTTGGTTAAAATCACTCAAGAGGCGGATGAAAAGAGTCTTGTTTTACTGGATGAACTCGGTTCGGGCACCGATCCTACGGAGGGGGCGGCCTTGGCGGTTGCGCTTTTGGATTATTTTGCCCAAAAGGGTGCTGTAACGATGGCCAGTACACACTATAAAGAGTTGAAAGCCTATGCCATTCAGACAGCGGGTGTTGAAAATGCCTGTTGCGAATTTGATACGGAGACGCTAAAACCTACTTATAGACTACTCATAGGTGTTCCGGGCGTAAGTAATGCCTTCATTATTTCTCAGAAGCTTGGACTGTCTCATGAAATTATTGAAGTTGCCCGGGCACAGCTGAGTCAAAGCAATCTTCAGTTTGAAGACCTTATCAAAGAAATTGAGATGAATAAGACCCGGGCTTTGCAAGAGCGTGAACAGGCTGAGAAAGAAAGACGCGAATTTAAGCGTCAATTGGATGAGTTGCACCGAGAGAAGGAAGAGTTGAAGGCTAATAAATCCGGTATTCTGGCGAAGGCCAGAGAGGATTCTCGTTCTGAACTGGAAGAAGAATTGGAAATAATCGATGCCTATTTGGATGAAATAAAAACACTGATGAAGGCGGGTGATTTAAATCGTGCCCAACAAGTAGGACAGAGCCTTCGTCATTCTGTTAAGAGACGACACGGTGAAGTGGAGGCAGCCATCGGTAGAGCGACTTTAAGTGCGCAGGGAAATCATTTGAAAGCTGAAGATATTGAAGAGGGTGAGTTATACTATGCGCCGGGACTTCAAATGATAGGCAAAGCGATGTCACGTGTAGACAATAAGGGAATGATCAGTCTGCAAAGCGGCGCGATTAAGCTACAAGTCAAAGCTCAGAGTTTAATGCCTTTAGAAGCAGCTCCGGAAGCCCTGCGTAAAGACCTCAAACCGAATAAAAAGAGATCGCATCAAAAGCTTGTCAGCCAACGGAAAATGAATTTTAATCCTGAACTGAAGCTTTTGGGTCAAAGCGCTGATGAGGCGATAGGAAACCTTGACCGTTTTCTGGACGATGCGGTTTTAGCCGGTATCTCCTCGGTACGTATAGTCCATGGGAAAGGAACCGGGGTTTTACGAAAAGCTGTGGCCGATTTTGTGAAGCGGGATAAACGAGTCAGAACTTCACGTATCGCCGCATATGGAGAAGGAGACAGCGGTGTGACCATTGTTGATTTGCGTTAATCGCCGGAGAACTTCTTTTAAATCGTTGAATTTCCCGAACAAGAAATGTAAAGTATAGAAGAAGAAACAAGACATGCGGATGGCGTGTTTTGCAAAATGCGGAGGTATTTATGGTTATTCAAGTCTTTGATAACGAAAAGCAAGTCGCTCAAGCAGGTGCTGCGTTAATTGCTACACAGCTTTTGGATGAGCCCGAGTCGGTTCTCGGTTTTGCTACGGGGAGTACGCCTCTGGGTGTCTATGCAGAATTGGTTCGCCTTTATGAGGAAGGTGTTATCTCCTTCGGTGATGCCAGTACTTTTAACCTAGATGAATATTACGGTATCAAACGTGACCACAACCAAAGTTACTATTACTTTATGATGGAAAATCTTTTCGGTAAGGTCAACTTGCCGCAAGAAAATATACATTTACCGAATGGTGATGCGGCAGACCCTCAGGAAGAATGTCACGCCTATGAAGAAGCGATCGCGGAAGCAGGTGGCATTGACCTGCAACTCTTGGGTATAGGCCGTAACGGTCATATCGGCTTTAATGAGCCTTCAACCGTTTTCGAACGCGCTACCCATTTGGTTGATTTGACAGAAGACACTATCGATGCGAACGCGCGCTTCTTTGAATCGGCTGCTGAAGTACCCCGTCAGGCCCTTAGTATGGGTATCGGCACCATTATGGATGCCTATAAGATTCTACTGGTTGCTACAGGCAAGAATAAAGCGGAAGCCGTTCGCGACATGCATCAGGGAAATATTGACGCCCAGTGCCAAGCTTCTATTTTACAAGTGCATCCGAACGTTACGGTACTCTTAGATAAAGAAGCGGCATCCTTACTGTAAGGGCGGTTCATTGACATTAACGGTGCCCGGTAGCCAGCTGCCGGGCATTTTTTACGTGACGCTGAGCCCCAAGTAGGATAAAATAGCCAAAGTACGTTTCCGTTACATCGTTTTAATTGGAGGAGCAGGAATGAAAATCGATGACATCGCGAAGAGCTTTGAGCCGGCAGCGACAGAGCATAGAATTTATCAAAAATGGGTGGATGAGGGCAGTTTCAGAGCCGTCGTTAATCCGGATAAAAAACCTTATACCATTGTCATGCCCCCGCCGAATATCACGGGCCAGCTTCACATGGGCCATGCCTTGAATAACAGCATCCAAGATATTCTTATTCGTTGGCGACGTATGCAAGGCTATGAAACCCTCTGGCAGCCAGGCACCGACCACGCTTCCATTGCTACGGAGGCTAAAATTGTCGAGGCATTGAAAGAAGAGGGGACAAGTAAAGAAGAACTTGGACGCGAGAGATTTTTGGATCGAGCTTGGGAGTGGCGTGCCCAGTACGG
>CAYFRY010000003.1:2763-20649 GCA_964345665.1 uncultured Oscillospiraceae bacterium | reverse complement strand
TTTTTTCGTCTGTACGAATCCTTATTCATCCGTACGAATTCTTTTTCGTCTGTACGAATCCTTTACATTTGTGAGGCGTCAATACGTCTGTGATGCATCAATACATCTGTGATGTCCCTTAACATCTGTAGCTACAACTTAATTCTTCCCCGTAGCCAACTTAACCAGCACAATGCTGCCGGTGACCAAAACCACGGCAATCAGATTTGACCAGGTCCAAAAGGCTTCACCCAAGATGAGCCAGGCGCCCAGGCTACCGATTAAAGGAATAGAGGCTTGGAAAATACCGATACGTGTGAGCGGGTGGAAACGCAAAAGCAGGGTCCATAGACTGAAGGCGATGGCCGAAAGAGTCGCTAGGTAAAGCAACAACAGCCAGGCACTCAGCGGTGCTTGAATCAGCGCGAGACGACCTCCGCCTAAGAGTCCGATTACAGCCAATGAAAGCCCGCCCGAAAACAGTTACCAAGCGGCCAAGGCCGTCGGCCCTGTCTTTTCTCCCAGCTTTTTCGTCATCAGGTTGCCGAAAGCGCCACAAAAAGCGGCCAGCAACATGAAACCCTCGCCCAAAAAACTGAAACTCAAATCCAGGTTCTCACCCTTTAGATTAAGGATGAGTATGCCGGCAAAACCGAGAAGAATCGCAAGCCATTTTTGGCCATTCAAACGAACGCCCTTAAAGAAAAAGTGGGCCAAAATGACCAGAAAAAAGGAGCTGCTCCCATTGATTATCGAAGACTTTACTCCGGAGCTGTTGGCTAAGGCGATGTAGAACAAGGCGTAATGAAGTGTGGTTTGAATGAAACCGTAGGCGAGTACCTTAGGCCACTCCGTTTTAGGCGGTAAGGGTAAATGCCGACTCAAAAGCAGCGAAAAAAGAGAATCAAGAAGCCTGCGAGAGCGAAACGACTACCTGCGAAGACCATGATGGCAAAGGGATTATCCTGCCGGATTTGGAAGAGCTCGTAGCCTTTTTTTAGGCCGGCAAAAGCACTCCCCCAAAGTACGCAACAAAAAAGTGCCAGACCCACCCAAACGTAGGTTTTTCGGAGGAGCTTTTCAAATTTATCAGTGGAAATTTTGCTCATGCTTCAGTGTCCTTTGTTTTCTTGTAATCGTAACAGTCGACAGATTTTGATCTTCTTTATGCTCACTGCCACTCACGTCCCTGTAATCGTCATCGTTTATGCGACAATATAGTATCAGATTTTCAACTGTGACTGCTTGCGGCTTTGTGCTAAACTTTGCCTGAAAAATGATAAGTGGGTAGGGATATGAGTCTTCTTACGGTTGAGCGATTAACACACGGTTTCGGCGGGCGAAAAATTTTTGAGGAGGTGAGTTTTCGTCTCTTGCGCGGTGAGCACATCGGTTTGGTGGGCGCGAACGGCGAGGGAAAATCCACTTTTATGAGCATTGTCACGGGGCGTTTACAGCCCGATGAGGGTACGGTGTCTTGGGCAAAAGATGTAAAAGTCGGTTATTTGGATCAACACAGTAGCTTGGAAGCAGGGCTGTCGATTCGCGAGGTCCTGCGTAAAGCTTTTGACCACCTTAATCTCAAGCAGGAGCGACTGAATGAGGTCTATGATTTGATGGCGGAAGCGGATGAGGAGACGATGGTCGATTTGCTCGAAGAAATGGGCGAGTTACAAACCGAGCTGGAACACAGTGAGGTCTACCTGATCGATACGAAGGTGGAAGAGGTCGCTACAGCGCTCGGGCTGATGGATTTCGGTTTGGAGACTGAGGTTGATGCACTCAGCGGCGGTCAGCGAAGTAAGGTTTTATTGGCCAAACTGCTTCTGGAAAAACCGGATATTTTGCTGCTGGATGAGCCGACGAACTACTTGGACGAGGAACATATTGACTGGCTCTACGATTACCTGCGTGACTACGAAAACGCCTTTATTTTAATTTCGCATGATGTGCCGTTTATGAATGATATCATCAACGTAGTTTATCATGTGTCAAACTGCCATCTTGAGCGTTATGTCGGTAACTACGAGAAGTTTGAAGAGGTCTACGAGGCCAAGCGCCTGCAGCAAGAAAAAGCTTTTGAAAAACAGCAAAAAGAAATCGAGCAGCTTAAAGATTTTGTCGCCCGAAACAAGGCGCGTGTTTCCACGCGAAATATGGCCATGAGTCGTCAGAAGAAGCTCGACAAAATGGAGCGCGTGGTTTTAGAAAAAGATAAGCCGATGCCGGTTTTTGCTTTTAAGTACGACCGCGCTCCGTCTCGTGTGGTTTTTGCAGCTTCCGATTTAGTCATCGGTTACGAAGAGGCTTTGAGTCGACCGATTAATTTCGAGTTGGAACGTGGGCAAAAGCTTGTCTTACACGGGGCGAACGGTATAGGGAAATCGACTCTGCTCAAAAGCTTGCTGGGTTTAGTGCCCGCCCTTTCCGGCTCACATGAACAAGGAGAGTTTGTAAACGTTGCCTACTTTGAGCAGGAGTCTTATGAAGATATGGAGAAGACCTGCATCGAGGCCTTGTGGGACAAGTTCCCTACCCTGACCCAGGCGGAAGTGCGTGCCGCTTTGGCTAAGTGCGGTTTGACGAATCAGCACATTGAGAGCCATGTGGCGGTTTTGTCCGGCGGAGAGCAGGCTAAGCTGCGTTTTGCCAAATTGATGCAAGATCCGTGTAATGTTTTGGTTTTGGATGAGCCGACCAATCACTTGGACGTGGCCGCTAAGGCGGTTCTGAAGAAGGCGCTGCAGGATTTCCCGGGCACACTTTTGATGGTTTGCCATGAACCGGAGTTTTATGAGGAGATCGTCTCGGATGTCTGGGACGCGAAGGACTGGGCACTGAGACTGTAGAGGCCAATGTCCGGTGATACGTTGAGCATGAGACGAGGTATTGGTACCTCAAACATGTCTTGGCCAAATTAAGAAGAAATTCCATTCTTCTTTCCTCAATGACTCTATTCCGGTTATTTCTTGTTGATTGTCTTTATCCTAAAGAAAGTTCTATCTTAAGGCCAAGTCCGCTACAATAATAAATGCAAGGCATTAAACAAGCTATGGTGTAGGAAATTCTTTATGGGCAAGGTCATAAGAATGAAAGATTCAGAGGACGAGAAAAACCCAAAAAGTGAGGGTGATTTATTAGAGATTACTGAAAACTTATTAATAGATGTGCGTAAGACCCCTGAATTAGAGACATCCCTCAGTGTACCCATGGATAAATTGTCCGCTTTGGGAGCAGGTGTAGCACCCTTAATTCCACAGCTTGCCTCTGCAATACAAGCGCTTCCGAACAAGGGTGAGGTTTTATATCGTGTAGTCAACTCCGGAGCGGGTGTTGCTCTGAAAATTGCTAAAAACGGAAATTTTTGGGGAGCCATGAAGACGGCTGAAGGTGCTTCAAAACTCGCCCAGCTTCAGGCCGTCAGTGCAAGTTCTGCAGCAACGGCTTCAGCTACTGTTGTGTTGCCCTTAATCTTGGTCGCGGCCACTTTATATAAAATTGAAAAAGATTTAAAAAACATTGCGGAGATCGGAAAGCAAATCCTTTCCTTTCTTGAAATTGAAAAGGAATCCGAAATTGAAGCGGATGTAGAAATGCTGATGAACATCATTACAAACTACAAGTTTAATTGGGACAACGAACATTTTGTTTCAAGTAACCATAAGTTGGTTTTGGACATTCAGAGAACCGCAAGAAAAAACATGAATGCCTATCAAAAAAATGTGAGCGAGGCTTTGAAGAAAAAGAAAACAGTTGTCGCACAGAAAAAAGTAAAATCTGTTTTCGCAGATCTTGAAAAGAAATTTAAATACTACAGACTTTCGCTTTATGCATTTTCCTTGGCCACATTTATTGAAATTATGTTGAGCGGCAATTTTAAAGAGGAATATCTATCCGGTTTAAAAGAAGAGATAAAGAGCCTGTCGGAAAACTATAGAACGCTTTTCAGAGAGGCGTCCTTGCTTTTGGAAAAAATGGGTAGTTCTTCTGTAGAGGCCAATGTCTTAAAAGGTATTGGCAGTGCCGGGAAGAGCATTGGAAAATTTATCGGAAGTGTTCCTGTTCTAAAAGAAGGACCTGTGGATGAATTCTTACAAGACGGAGGGCTTCAATTACACAAGAGTGCCGGAATAATGCAGAATAGCGCGGTTAAAGCCTTTGCCTCGCTTAGCAAGCCCGGAACATCGATGTTTGTTGAGCGAATGGAAGATATGATTAGAATCTATAATCATACTTCGGAGATCTGCTTTGATGAGAAAAGGATATATTTACTGGCAAATTAGAAGGGTGTTTTGTGAGGAGATAGCTTTGCGAAGGAGCGGCTAATGTAAGTATTAAAAACTAAAGGTCGCTTTGTCTTTATCCTCTTTGCCTTGGCTCTGTCCCCAGTCCGCAAGCGATTCCGATTCCAAGTTCTGTGCCGACTTCACTAAGCTCAACTCACAAACCGGATACACGAACAATAAAAACCTGAAACAAAGAAAAATCCGTAAAGCACCTACCGAGGCACTTCACGGATTTGGAGCGGATGATGGGAATCGAACCCACACAATCAGCTTGGGAAGCTGATGTTTTGCCACTAAACTACGCTCGCAGTATGGACTTGATTATAGAAGTCCTTTTACCCGACTGTCAAATAAAACAAAACAGTGTATCTTGGAAAAGGGGTGTAACCTTTTGCCGGGACAAATCGTATTAATAGCAGAAGCGCCTAAAAGGTGCAAACACCAAAACGTGCCGATTAAAATCAAAAGACTCTTAGTCGATGGAGGAATAGAAATGAAAAAATCACGATTAGCTCAAAAAACACTCGCCATGAGCTTAGTGGCTGGCATGCTCCTCATACTGGCTGCCTGTTCAGGCAAGGAGGCCACCGATAGAGCCGGAGCATCCGGCTATCCGGCGGACGGCCAGACAATGGAAGATACGGTACAGATGGAAGACATGAAAGAACCCGTCGGTACTGCGGCTGTAAGCGCCAAAGGGGAATCTTCCTCCCCGGTGAATCCGGAAAACGGTTTAGTCGATGTTGCTCCGCCGGATACCGTGCGTAAAGTGATTACTGATGTTGATGCCGGTCTGGTAGTAGAAAACGTACAAGAGAGCGTATCCAAGCTTCGCCAAGCCGCAGAAGTGATGGGTGGCTACGTCAGTTCGTCTGAAATGCATGAAGCTTCCTATGGCTACTATGCCTATCTCAGCCTGCGTATTCCCAGCAATACAATCGAAAGCTTCAATAACAGCTTATCGGATTATGGCCAAGTTACACGTACATCCAGTAGCAGCAGTGATGTTACGGATGAGTACTATGACATTCAAGCCCGTCTGAAAAATGCTCAAAACCAAGAAAAGAAGCTGAATGAAATCATGGATCAAGCCAATTCGGTCGAGGACTTGCTTCTCGTACGCGAGGAATTGGACCGGGTGCAGGAACGCATAGAGCAGTTTCAGGGCAGGCTTAAGATGTGGGATCAATTGACGGCGTATTCGACGATTAACATTGAACTTACACAAGAAAGTAAATTCGTCTTACCTGAAGATGAATCGACCAAAACCCTCAGCCTGGACGAATTGTGGAAGGGCATGAAAGACGGCTTTAACAGCTCCCTTTCCGCCATTGCCAACTTCTTTACAGGCCTGATTATCGGCCTTTCCTACCTCTTCGTCCCACTTCTTCTCTTGGCTTTGTTTGCCTTCCTGATCTATTGCTTGGTCCGTGTCCTAATCAAACGTCATGCCAAAAAACGGGCAGAAAAGATGAAGAATCAGCCGCCGACACAGAACCTTCCACCCTTCAACCCGTACATGCAAGGCATGCCGCCTGCAGCACCAATGCAGAACGTTGAGCAAGTCGGAGCCGCCCCTAATGAACACAATAATAAGGATAAGCATCAATAAGTCGGCGAAAAGCAAAATGTTTTTATTCAGCTCGCAAAGCCGGAAATGAAACCGAAATGAAACCAAAAGTCCTTCGTAATACGATATCATGGGTGCATGTGCAGATATAGGAAGCGGGGGACTTTGTTTTGCCGAACGATTTGAAAGCGCTTTTTAAAAAATACCGTCAAGCTCTGATCGAGGAAGGTCTGTGTGTTTACTATTTCTGCTTGGAAAACATGGAAGGTGAACGCTATAGCCATAGTTGGCGGTCTGCGGACCCCATGCCTCTGTATTCGGCGACGAAGAGTATGACTTCCTTGGCTTTTGGCATTGCGGAGGCGGAGGGCCTTTTAGATAAGAGCGAGCGTATCTTGGACTTTTTTCCGGAATATGCGGAGATAGCCAAGCCGGGAAGCGAAAAAATTGCGTTGGAACATTTGCTGACCATGTCCTCGGGTCACCGTTGTTTTAGATTAGGTGTTAACGATAAGCGTAGCGTGCAGGAAGACTGGGCGAAACTCTTTTTTGAACTGCCTTTGCGCGATGAGCCCGGCCAACGCTTCCTATATTCGAATTCGGACGTCTACATGCTCGGCCGCGCAATAGAAATACGAAGCGGCGAGTCCTTGGAAGGCTACCTGACAAAGCGCTTGTTCAGACCTATGGACATTTACCATGCGATTTGGGGTAAGTGCCCCTATGGTCATAACATTGCGGCCTCGAAGCTGTTTTTGATGCCTGAAGAATTTTCCGCTTTGGGCCACCTGCTGCTTCATCTAGGTGCCTACAAAGGAAAGGCGCTTGTTCCACGTTCTTATATGGAACGGGCGAGCGGTCGGCAAATTCCCAGTCAGAGCATAGCCGCATTCAAGCACATGGCGGAAAGTGAAAAAAATCAGATGCGTCACGGTTATGGCTACCTCTTTTGGCTCGGTGCCCATCAAAGTTTCCGAGCGGATGGCAAGTATGGCCAATTCCTAGCGGTTTATCCTGAGGCGGGTTTGGTCCTGAGCCTTTTGGGGCACGTGGAAGACAGACCCTATCGTGCGCTCTTACTTTTGGAAGAGTTGATGGAAATGGATTTTGGCGAAAAAAGTGAGATGGTTTTTTACCGTCAGAAGGGAGCGAATGATGAACCATTGTAAGCATAAAATTACACCGACGATGATGCAGATTTTCACGCTGCAACCGGCTTTTATCTGTGAGCTCTGTAATGAATATGTGGAGCCGATAAGTAAGTGGCGTATTGTACGCGCGCTGATTAATACATTGAGTTTACTGACGGCTCTCTATGCGGCTTTCAGTAAGCTTCAAGGTACTCTGAACGCCTTAGCTTTGATGTTGGCCATTATTGCGGCTGCTGTCGCTGTTTTTTTCTTAGGCAACTATCTGATTCTCACAAAAACGCCTTTGCAAGCAGCAAGGCCTCAGGTAAACCCTGATTTGATGGCAAGCTACTATGATGAAGAAGCGGACCTTATCGATGAGGACGAAAGTCAGGTCCATGACGAAACAAAATGGAACAGAAGAATGTAGGAGCCTACTTTCATAGAGAGCCTACAAGGTTGTAGATGCACTGAAAAATTCATATTTTTGTCTTGAAACCGCAGAAACAAAGTGCTAAACTCCAAAAATTAAATTTCTATTGAGGAGGGTTCAACATTGAATACAAACCCATTAGTAAGCGCTCAACTTCAGGTCAAACACGCCTGTGAAGTTTTGGGCCTCGAACCGGCCGTATACGAACTGCTAAAAGATCCTAAACGCGTCATCGAAATTTCGATTCCCGTTCGCATGGATGATGGTAGCACAAAAGTATTTAAAGGCTTCCGCTCTTTGCATAATGACGCAGTAGGTCCCGGAAAAGGCGGCATTCGCTTCCATCCCGGAGTCCATGTGGATGAGGTAAAAGCTCTGTCTATTTGGATGACCTTTAAATGCGGAGTTACCGGCATCCCTTATGGCGGCGCTAAGGGTGGCGTTATTGTTGATCCGAGTACACTCTCCCAAGCGGAGCTGGAACGCTTGGCCAGGGGTTATATTCAAGGCCTTTATAAATATCTGGGCGAAAAAATCGACATTCCTGCTCCTGACGTAGGTACCAATGGCCAAATCATAGCTTGGATGGTGGACGAATATTGCAAACTCACCGGTAATTTATCCGTGGGTGTGCTGACCGGTAAACCCGTTCAATGGGGCGGCTCTTTGGGTCGTGATGAAGCTACCGGTTTCGGCGTCGCCGTTACCGCTCGTGAAGCGGCTGCTAAGCTGGGTATTGACTTGAATGGTGCCAAAGTTGCGGTTCAAGGCTTCGGTAACGTGGGTCGCTACACCGTTAAAAACTTTATCAAATTAGGCGGTAAGGTTGTTGCCATCGCTGAATGGGAACCTAAAAACGGTACGTATGTCATTTATAACGAAGCAGGTTTCAGCTTTGAAGACCTGGAAGCCTACTTTGCCAAAAACAGAAATTTGTTGGACTTCCCCGGCTCCAAAGCCATCAGTTTGGATGAATTCTGGGCCTTGGATGTAGAGGTCATGGTTCCCGCTGCCTTGGAGAATGCGATTGATGTTAAACAGGCTGAAGCCATCAAGGCTAAGCTAGTGGTTGAAGCCGCTAATGGCCCTGTAACGCCTGCCGCAGATGAAGTATTGGCCGCTCGTAACATTACGGTGACCCCTGATATTCTGTCCAACGCCGGCGGCGTAACAGTTTCCTACTTTGAGTGGGTCCAGAACCTCTACGGTTATTATTGGACGGAAGCCGAAGTGGAACAAAGGGAAGAAGAGGCTATGGTTAAAGCCTTTAACGCTATTTGGGAAATCAAGGAGCAGTACAATTGCAGCGTACGTGAAGCGGCTTATCTGGTCTCCGTAAAAAAAGTGGCCGAGGTTATGAAGTTGAGAGGTTGGTACTAAGGTTTGGCGTGCCGGGTACTAAGATTTGGAGTGTGCTTGACACGGAAACTTAAAGCTTAGGAAAGCAAAAAATTAGGTCTAAATATGAGGACCTGCCGGGGAGCGAAGAGGCTCTGTGGCGGGTTCTTTTTATATTCGGAGTCGGTGTGCCGTTGAGCCCAAACTCTAAACAATCCAAGCGTTGAACTCAGCTTGCGAGTTTTAAAACGGAATGCTCAAGCTGCCGAATACAATTTGCAAACTACGAAACAGAACGCTTAAGCTTTCGAACAGCGTCCAAGAGCTGTAAAACCAAATCCGCAAATCGTCGAATTAATCTACGGATAGCTCATCCAACTCCGCGAGCCACAGCGCTACGGATGCGTCTGAAGGCATGTGCCAACTACCTCGCGGTGAGAAGCCCACGGCACCGACCAGTGGACCGTCCGGCATGCAAGAACGCTTAAATTGCTGAGAAAAAAAGCGTCGATAAAAAGTTCGTAACCATTTCAAGATCGTGGTGGCATCGAAACAGGGTAGCGATAAAGAAGCATCACTCAAGGCGGTTGCCGAGGGGCGTTCGGCAGTCGGCGAGAAAGCCTGTTTAGCCAAGTGGTAAGTCTTCGCAGGCCCATAGCCGTTTCGTAAAACGGAATAAATAAAGAAGTCATGTAAAACATAGGGTCCTGTGCTGTCTTCGGTCAGCTGAGCAATCTTCCCGCTTGCATCAGGCGGCAAGAGCTCAGGAGAGACAGGTGTGGATAAAATATCGCGCAGAATGCCCGCAATGATCGCTTCCTCAGCCAATCCCTTTTCAAGCAGCGAGGCTTGGTAAGCGACCAAGTGCCGCACCAAAGTTTTAGGTACCGACGCATTAACACCATACATGGACATGTGATCGCCGTTGTAAGTGCACCAGCCCAAGGCAAGCTCACTCAGATCGCCTGTTCCTACCACCAATGCCCCTATTTTATTGGCGTAATCCATTAAAATCTGCGTACGCTCTCTGGCTTGACTGTTTTCGTAACTTACATCATGGACGTCCGGGTCATGGCCGATGTCTTTGAAATGTTGTTCCACTGCGGGAACAATGTTGATTTCTTTATTTGTAAAGCCGTAGGCCTCCATCAGTTTCAAAGCGTTTCGGTACGTACGCTCGCTGGTTCCGTAACCCGGTAAAGTCAGTGCGTGTACATCGGAAAGTGGCCAGGCTAGCTGTTTGTAGGCACGTACAATCACTAAAAGAGCCAGCGTGGAATCCAGACCGCCGGACACCCCCAGAACCACTTTTTTAATACCGGTATGCTGAAGGCGCTTAGCTAAAGCGAAGCTTTGAATACGCAAGATGTCTTCGCTTAGTCCCTCACGCTTTGAGGAGTCAGTAGGTACGAATGGCAAAGGAGGACAAGGCCGTTCTTTAATCCACTGAAGCGCATCGGACTGAAAGGCTTCCCCTAAGAATATCTGAGGGTAATGAGGGGCAGAATCTTGCGTGAAGCCTTCATTACGCAGGCGTTCGCTCTGTAAAAGACGAAGGTCGATGACGGATGTAGTCAAAGCAGCGGCATCACTTAACGCTGAACGTTCAGCCAGTTTTTTTCCGTTTTCATAAATAAGGCAATGCCCGCCAAAAACCAAATCGGTCGTTGATTCGGAAGGGCCGGCAGAAGCATAGACATAGGCGCAGTTGAGACGTGCGCTTTGTTGAGCAAGAAAATCCCGGCGGTAGGCGGTCTTTGAAACCAGTTCGTTGGATGCGGCGAGGTTAAAAATCAGATGAGCTCCGGACAGTGCCAGCTTAGTCGAGGGGGGATCAGGCACCCACATATCTTTACAGAGTTCAAGACCGATGGAAAAATCCAAAAACTGTGCGCCATCCCGGAGGCGAGCGTTGATTAGGGTCTGTCCGAAAGGGAAGTCCTGATTGCCTATACGAGCCGTAGAGACACTGTGTGAAAGTTCGGAACGAATCTGCGGTGCAGGCGAAAACCAGCGTGCTTCTGAAAATTCACCATGTTGCGGTAAATAGGTTTTGGGGATAGCGGCTAAAATCTGTCCTTGACGCAGGGCAAAAGCACAGTTATAAAGTCTTGATTTGTGTAGCAAAGGGGCACCTATGAAAACAAGCATGTTTCCCCACTCGAGCGAGGCCTTAGCCAAACTTAAGAGCGCTTGATCGGATGCGTTGAGTAGGCTAAGTTGTGCGAATAAGTCGCCGCAACTGTAGCCGGTAACGGCCAGTTCCGGAAAAAGAAGGATATTGACTCCTTTTGCCACGGCTTCCTCAGCCAAAGTAAGAATGGCCTTAGTGTTTTCCCTCGGGTCAGCCACGCTTACTTGCGGTACAGCGGTCGCAACTTTGATTAAACACCAATGCTCCATAAAATCACCTCTGAATGAGAATTAAGCTAATCTTGTTATTAGTGTACACCAGAAAATGGTAGAATGATTTTAACGAACGGAAATAATGACAAGGATATTCATTAAAGGGTATTCATTATAAGAAAGGATTCAAGTATGCAATATCAAATTATCGGCACGCCGCTACCGGTGGTGCAATGTAACTTAGAGCCCGGGGAATCCATGGTGACCGAAGGCGGCGGGATGGCTTGGATGTCTCCCAATATGAAAATGGAAACGAGCGCAGGAGGCTTTGGGAAAGCTTTTGGCCGCATGTTCTCAGGTGAAAGCCTCTTCTTAAACTACTATACGGCACAGGGAGGCCCGGGAATGATTGCTTTTGCTTCGAGTTTGCCCGGTTCGATTATGCCGATTCAGATTGCTCCGGGTCAAGGTGTGATTTGTCAAAAAACAGCCTTCTTAGCTTGTCAGCCCGGTGTAGAGTTGAGCATTCACTTCAAAAAACGTCTGGGCGCCGGCCTTTTCGGTGGTGAAGGTTTCATCATGCAAAAATTGAGCGGGCAGGGGATGGCCTTTATTGAAATCGACGGTCATGCGGTTGAATACACTTTGGCTCCCGGTCAGCAGATGATAGTCGATACGGGTTATTTGGCCATGATGGATGAAAGTGTCACGATGGATGTCGTCACGGTACAGGGTGCTAAAAATGCCTTGCTGGGTGGCGAGGGTTTCTTCAATACGGTTGTGACCGGCCCGGGCCGTATCGTTTTGCAGACGCAGCCATTAGTGAAATTGGCGCAGCTTTTTACACCGGGAACAAAGTAAAGAGGGTTCTTATCCTTTATACAGTTTTATTCAATAGAAAAGAGTTGCAGATTTTCGTACTGCAACTCTTTTTTACAGGGATAGAGGCTTAAGTTTCAACTTGTCTAAAGGATAGTTTTAGATTCAGGTGTTCCGGTTACCGGCTTAGTGTGGAAGCTCAGTTTTTCTCCGCTTGACGCCGGAAGGTGGCCAGGTGCTTTTCGGAGGCTGCGGCCAATCGACTGAATGCATCCGCAACATCGGCAGGTAAATCCTCTTTTAGAAAGTTTTCGTACATTTGTATGTTCATAATCTCGGCATGTACGCCGGCTTCATAGGCTTCTTGAAGGGTCCCGGAAAAAGCCGTTTCATCCCTGACATAATTCGGTAGTTCAAGCTCGTATTTTTCGAATAAGGGTAAAAGTAAGTTAATGTGGGTTTCTTCCGAAGCCTTGATATTTATGAAGGGACGGATTTCTCCGAAAGTTTTCATGACGCTGATGTAAGTATCACGCGCGAGATACTCGTCTTCCAAGGTGTAGGTGAGCATATCTTCAAGATCCAAATCATCATCGGCTAAAGCCGCTTCGGCGCCCAGCAATTCTCGCTTGTCTTCATCGTAGTCACTGTCATTTTTAGCCCTCTCAGCTTCTGTCTCTGGGCTTTTTACTTCTGTCACGGTGCTTGTGCTTGCCTCTGTTTCTTCGGCGACTATCGTTTCCGTCGGAGTTGTTTCAGTAAGCCGGCTTTCTGAGACCGTCGCTTCTTCGACGGCCATCGTTGCTGCTGTGGTTTCGGCAGCGTTGGTCGGACTGTTTTGGCAAGCCGCCAGTCCGGAGACTAATAATAAAGCGCCCAAAACCGGGGCGAGGTAGTGTTTAGAAAAATTTTTCATAGATAAACTCTCTTTCGTATAGTAAGTGTAAGTCTTTGCATTACTGCGAAACGGACTTCCTACTCCTAATACGAGTGAAGCCGCATAATCCTTGCAAAAAAGAAAAAATTATTTTTGATTGGCAAGCGAGTCCCAATAGTCTTTTAAATCTTGTACGTTTGAGACTTTAGCAGCTTGGCGCCGAAACTTGGTAGCGCCCGGCAGTCCTTTGGCGTACCAAGCCAAGGTTTTACGCAACTCGCGACAAGCGACTTCTTCTCCGACTTGTGCCACCAGATCAAGACTGTGACGGAGGCCGACGCGTGCCCTCTCTTCGGTGCTAGGTGGGGCCAAAACGGAGCCGTCTTTTAAGTAAGCCATCACTTCGGAAAATATCCACGGATTGCCCATGGCGGCCCGACCGATCATCAGACCGGCCGCAGCACTGGATTCAAGCACAAGGCGTGCGCTTACGCCATCCACGATATCACCATTGGCGAAGAGAGGGACGCCACCCGAAGCCGGGTCACCCAAGGCCGAACGAACTTCAGAAAAAACGCCCCAATCCGCCTGACCGGAGTACATTTGCTTTCTGGTTCTGGCGTGTAAACAGATGGCCTCTGCTCCCGCCTCCGCCATTTGACGGCAAAAGGATGCCGCACAGTTTTCGCCCGCATCGAAACCGATGCGCGTTTTTATGGTACAGGCTTTGCCAAGGGGAGTAACGATGGATTTCACGCGACGGACAATCGCTTTTGCGCGTTCGGGTTCCAACAAGAGGGCACAGCCCGCACCTGATTTAACGACTTTTGGAACAGGACAGCCCATATTAATGTCAATAATAGCGACGTCCCGACAGCGTTCGTCAGAAAAAATACGATCCAAGGCATAAGAAAAATCATCCGGATCCGAACCGAAAAGTTGAATGGCAGTCGGTTGGATCAAACTGTCAATGGCCAGGTAGCGCAGTTGCTTGTCCAGTGATTTGGCAAAGCGAATGCCTTTCGCACTGACGAGTTCGGTCACGACTAAACCGGCGCCCATTTCAGAACAGATTTTCCGAAAAGCAAGCTCCGACACACCGGCAAGGGGAGCCAGACCAATGCCGTTAGGCAGGGTGACAGGTCCCACACGCATGGGTGCGAGTACGGCGCGCACCGGGTCGGTCCCGGAATTTAAAATGCAAGAGTTTTTTTCTGTCTTTTCCATTTTGTAAGTGTATCACTTTAAGTTCGGAAAATGCCTTGGCTTGACGACGGTTTTTAACATAAAGGCCCATAGAGCATACCGGAAAATAAAAAAGTCCCGAACTCGGAACTTTTCTATTACTGGCGCCCTCGGCGAGAATCGAACTCACATCAGCAGCTTCGGAGACTACTGCCTTATCCATTAGGCCACGAGAGCATGGCTCTAATGGATTATAAGGAGAATGTCACTTTCGTGCAAATCAAGGGACCTGGGAATCTATTATTTACAAAATGATTAGCGCTTGCCGCGACCGTTTTTCATACCGCTGCCGTCCTTGGGGCGAACACCGTTGTTGGTACAGTCGTCACAAGAGCCGTCTTGGAGCCCTTGGCCTGCGTTTTGACCGCCTTGATCGGCGTTTGGTGTGCCTTGATCGGCGTTTTGGCTGCCCTGGCCGGCACCCTGTTTACGGACAAAGCTTCTTCCGCCTCACCGTTGTTCTCGCAGTCTGCATTGGTGCAAATACGAGTTCTCGTTTCATCACCGGCGCCGTTTCCGTAACCGGCTGCTGAAACGCTCGCCACACCACCGAATACTAACGCTGCTACTAAAGCTAAGCTGAGAAATGATTTTTTCATCTTGAAATCCTCCGTAAGAGTATATTTGGCTTTCTGCCTTCATGCCTAATACGAACGACTCTCACGAATCCTTGCAAAAATCCAAAAGCATTTTTTCAAAATGCATTAAATTCAGAAATCTACGAATTCTCCCTGATCCATAATCAGGTGTTCACGACCATCATAGCCTACAGCAGTAATACGCATATCCTCGGTACCGATCATGAAGTCTTCATGGATCGCGGACTGGTTGACCCCCATGGCCAAAAGCTCTTCAGGGTTCATGCTTTCGTAGCCACGAATGTTGGAGGTGTAGGCTTCGCCAAGCGCCAAGTGGCAAGCCGCGTTTTCATCGTATAAGGTACTGAAATATAAAATACCGCTCCGGTTAATAGGAGAGGAAGCGGGAACCAAAGCCAATTCGCCAAGGTAAGCCGAACCCTCATCCGTTGCAATGAGGCTACGCAGTACATCTTCACCTACTTCGGCTCCACAATCGACGGCACGACCTTTTTCAAAGCGAATCCAGAAACGATCGACCATGGCACCGCGTACGGATAAAGGCTTAGATGCATAAACGATACCGCTTGCGGTCTTGCGATCCGGTGTCGTGAAGCACTCTTCCGTGGGCAAGTTGGCATTAAAAAAGATGCCTTCCAAAGATTTTTCACCACCGGCCAACCACAAGGATTCCGAGAAAAGACCAATCCTGAAGTCTGTTCCTAAAGAATTGGTCAAATGCAATTCTTTCAGTTGCAGCTCATTGAGGGCGGTGTAGCGCCGGAGGAAGCGTTCGTTTCGATTCTTCCAGGTCGCCAAAACCTCCTCGCCTTCTTTGAGGTAGACGGAATCAAAAATCAAAGCCCATAGACGCTCAATGGCTTCTTCTACAGGAAGAGAGGGGAAGACCTTGGCCGCCCAGGCCTTGGAAGGGGCGCCGATGACACACCATTGATAGCGGTTGTCCAGGGCATCTCTTTGTGTCTTTGTTTGTTTGTACTGATAGGCTTTTACACGCATTAAAAGGGCAGGATCAATTCCCTTGAATTTTTCCGGGTCCGTGCTGACCACGTGCAGTTGGGCGGGCTTGTTTTCAACCTCATAGTCGAGGCGGGCGATTTGCCAGTCTTTAAGTTTTTCCAGACGTGACGGTTCTACGTACTCGTAGGCGAGACGATCCAGTTTATCGTTTTGCCACATCATCTGTACTTCTGCGGCACCGGCGGCATAGGCCTCCTTCACGATAAGTTCGGCGAAATCCGCCAATTCGACGGAGATGAAAACTTTAAGTTCTTGTCCTTTTTGTAAGTTCACTCCACAGCGTACGGCGAGACGAGCATAATCTTTTAATAAGTTTTGATTCATATTTATAAAACCTTTCGTTTTTGTTTTCGATTATACTATGAACAAAGCTTCGAGGAGGAGAGCGCATGGAAAAACAGCCGGTCTTAGTGATTTCGGGAGGCTCGTCAGGTATAGGACAGGCCACGGCTCTTTATTTTGCCAAGCGAAATTATAAAGTTTACGAACTGAGTCGGCGTGCCACCGTTCAGGAGGGTATTGTCCATATTTCCTGTGATGTGACGAAGGACGAGGATGTCAAAAAGGCCATTGAACAGGTCGTCCGAGCGGAAGGGCGTTTGGATCTGCTCATTGCCAATGCAGGTTTCGGTATCGGCGGTGCGCTTGAAACAACGACGGAAGCCGCGTATAAGAAGCAATTTGATGTGAATGTTTTCGGCACGGTGCGACAAATGCAAGCGGTTCTTCCACACATGCGAGCACAGGGCTACGGTCGTATCCTGACCATGGCCTCCGTGGGCGGCATTGTCCCCCTTCCTTACCAGTCATTTTATGCCGCGACAAAATCCGCCCTCATTACTTTGGCACGCAGCCTGGATTTGGAAGTGAAGGACTGGGGGATTCGTGTGACGGCTTTTTGTCCGGGCGATATTAAGACCCCTTTTACTGCTGCAAGGGAAATACAGACGAAGTCGGACAGTCCTTATGCAAAGGCCGAGCAGGCTTCGATTCGGCGTATGGAAAAGGATGAGGAAAACGGACTTCCTGTCGAATCGGTTGCACAGGCTCTTTGGCGCTTGGCTCACAAGCGTAAGCCCAAGTCTCAAGTCGTAGGCGGTTCGGTTTATAAAATTCTGGTGATGGCAAACCGTTTATTTCCCTTACGTTTTGTGGATTTTGTGCTCGGGAAGATGTACGCTCCGCCCAAGTAATTAAACCATTTCTTCCGGCTTAAACCAACGGTCAAAATCTTCTGCCGAGAGTAATTCCAGATCCAGAGCGGCTTCTCGTAAACTCATGTTTTCGGTAAAAGCATGCTTGGCAATTTTCGCCGAATTTTCGTAACCGATGTAAGGGTTCAAACAAGTCACCAGCATCAGCGAGCGTTGCATGTATTCTCCCATTTTTTCTTCATTGACCTCTATACCTGAACTGCAGGTGGAAGGAACGCATACCGTCCGTTAAAAGTCTTGTGGACTGAAGAAAGTTATAGGCAATCAGCGGCATGAAGACATTAAGTTCAAAGTTACCTTGTGAAGCGGCAATACCGATAGCGGAATCATTTCCCATCACCTGGACAGCCAGCATGGTCAGGGCTTCCGCTTGCGTAGGATTGACTTTTCCGGGCATGATGGAGGACCCCGGCTCATTTTCCGGGACGCGGATCTCTCCCAAACCGCAACGCGGTCCCGAGGCCAGCCAGCGGATGTCATTGGCAATTTTCATAAGGTTGGCGGCCAGTGCTTTGAGGGCACCGTGTGCAAAGACAAATGCGTCCTTACTGCTGAGGGCATGGAATTTATTTGTGGCCGTATAAAAATCCAGGCCGGTCATTTCGGCTATTTTTCGGGCGACTAAAACATCAAAACCCTTGGGGCTGTTTAATCCCGTTCCGACCGCCGTACCGCCCAAAGCCAGGGCCAAAAGCGGTTTAAGGGTGGCCTTAATCATCTCTCTAGCGCTTTCCAAAAGCGCGCGCCAACCGGAGACTTCTTGGGCGAAACGAATCGGTGTGGCATCCTGAAGGTGGGTTCGTCCCGACTTAATCAGTTCGGGGTAGTCCTCTTCCAGCTTGCGAAAATCTTCAATCAGAGGCTCAATGGCGGGCAAAACTTCTTCCTGTAGGGCCAAAACGGCTGCAACATGCATGGCGGCGGGATAAGTGTCGTTAGAACTTTGCGATTTATTCACATGGTCGTTCGGGTGCAGTAGCTTTTTCCCTGCGATTTCGTTCCCGCGATTGGCCACGACCTCATTCATATT
>CAYFRY010000003.1:0-2753 GCA_964345665.1 uncultured Oscillospiraceae bacterium | reverse complement strand
CCGGAACAAAAACTGTACAAAACCGGCCTATATTACCGGAGCCGGTTTGCCAAACGCGCAAAGGAAAGTGATTATCCAGTTTTCGTTCGATAATCTCATCACAAACCTTCTCAATCAGTTTGGCCGCGTCCGGATCCAGCACGGCGAGCTCGGCATTGGCCTGAGCGGCTGCTTTCTTAACGCGGGCAAAGGCCAGCACAATCTCCATCGGCATTTTTTCCCAGCCTATGTCGAAATGCTCCAAACTTCTTTGTGTTTGTGCGCCCCAATAGGCGGCTTGAGGAACTTTGACCTCACCCATGGTATCGTGCTCTGTACGGAAATTTAGGCTCTGCTCTGAATTCATCGCTCGCTCCTCCGGGTTTTCTTGTTCTTATTTTACATGATGGTTAAAAGTAAAAATAAGCCTTGGCAAATTGTAGTGAGATGGCCCTGTAAATTCGTGAATCTGTCGCTGGTGTTTGTTCAATCTGCATAGTACAATTGTGAGGCAGTGTTTTTCACTGACTATTGTTTTCGATTGGGGGAACAGGATATGAAAAAATATCCCGCAACGCAGATTCGCAATGTCGCCATTCTCGGCCACAGCGGATCAGGGAAGACATCCTTCGCAGAAGCTTTACTTTTTAACGCGAAGGCGATTGACCGACTGGGTAAGGTCGTCGATGGGAATGCCACGATGGACTTTGACAGTGAGGAGACCAGACGTAAAATTTCGATTAATACTTCTATGGCCGCTCTGGAATGGGAAGGCAAGAAGGTTAATCTGCTTGATACACCCGGTGATTTTGACTTTATGGGCGAGGTGGTTCAAGCCTTGCAAGTTGCGGACAGCAGCTTTATTTTAGTGACCGCGAAAGACGGTATGTCGGTGGGTGCCGAAAAATCGATTCGTTATTGCAAGAATCGTAACCTTCCTTTTGTATTTATTATTAATAAGCTGGACGAGGCGCATACCAGTTTTGAGAAAGCGCTTGACAGCATTACGGAATATGTGGGAGACAGTGTCGTTCCCTTCATGATTCCCAAGGTAGAAAATGAGAAAATAGTCTCTTTCATCGATGTTTTGAACAGAGAAGCATATAAAGTAACGACGAACGGTGCGGCTGAGAAAACCGATTTCCCGGCCGAAGCCCAGTCACGTGTGGATTTAATCCATGAGTTCTTGAAAGAGCGTGTGGCGGAGACTTCCGAAGAGTTGATGGAAAAATTCTTTGCAGACGAGCCCTTTACAGATGAAGAGTTCGCCAACGGACTTAACAAAGCCATTCAAGAAGGTTTGGTCAGACCGGTCTATGCTTGTTCGGCCACCACTAATGAAGCGACTCGTTTTGTTTTGAGTTCCGTGCTGGATCATCTGCCTTCACCTGCCTCTGTAGCGCCGCGTGAAGCGAGCCTTGCGGACGGTAAAAAGATTGAACTGAAATCTAATCCCGAGGATGCTTTTGCCGCACAAGTCTTTAAGACGATTGTGGACCCCTTCGTAGGTCGAATTTCTCTCTTCCGTGTTTATTCAGGTACTTTGAATGCGGGTGAGACGATTTACAACAGCAATCGCGAAAAAGAAGAACGCGTTAACGGACTTTGCGTCATGGTGGGTAAAAAATCCATTCCCGCAGACAACATCACGGCGGGTGATATAGGGGCCATGACTAAGCTTCAAGTGACCATGACGGGCGATACGCTTTGCAGAAAAGAGACGGTGATTCATTTAGAACCTATCGAGTTCCCCGTACCGTGTTTCCAACAAGCGATTCTACCTGTAAACCAAGGTGAAGAAGATAAGATTATGGGCGGTCTGAATCGCCTGCGTGACGAGGACCCGACCTTTGATGTCATTAATCATCCTGAGACGAAGCAGTTGGTCATTTCCGGACTCGGCTCCCAACACATCGATGTCCTGCGTTCGAAGTTACTTGCGAAGTATAAGGTGGATTCCGTTTTAGAAGATCCCCGTGTGCCTTATCGCGAAGCTATCCGTAAGGCAGTAAAAGTGCAGGGCAGACACAAGAAGCAGTCCGGCGGTCACGGCCAGTATGGTGATGTTTGGATTGAATTCGAACCGGGTGAGACCGAAGAGCTGACCTTTGAACAAAAGATTTTCGGCGGTTCCGTACCGAAATCCTATCACCCCGCTGTTGAAAAGGGTCTGCTGGAAGCGATAGAAAAAGGCACTTTGGCCGGCTATCCCGTGGTGAATTTGAAGGCTACTTTAGTCGACGGTTCATACCATGATGTCGACTCTTCCGAAATGGCCTTTAAGCTGGCGGCCCATCTCGCGTTTAAGGCGGGTATCCCTCAGGCCTCTCCGGTTATTCTGGAGCCGATCAGTGAAGTCAAGATTTATGTCCCTTCCAATCAACTGGGCGATATCATGAGTGATGTCAATCAGCGTCGCGGTCGTATTCTGAATATTGAGGCGAAGGCGGAGAGTCAGATGGTTCTGGCAGAGATTCCTACCTCTGAGATGTCTTCCTACGCGACGGACTTACGCTCTATGACGCAAGGCCGCGGTTGGTACAGTATTGCCTTCGCGCGCTATGAGCAGGCGCCACAAATGGTACAAGATAAAGTCATAGCGGACGCCAAGGCCAGAGAAGAGGAGTAAGGCGGATGTGTCCTAACACCGAAGAACGGCAGCAGCAAGGTTTTGTCAATATCGTTCGTAAGGGCATTAACACCGTCATTAAGACGGACGACGGTTATCTGGTCCAAGACGATTACGAAAAGCTTGATTCAATTGAAAAGTTGAA
>CAYFRY010000002.1:20644-22000 GCA_964345665.1 uncultured Oscillospiraceae bacterium | reverse complement strand
AAAACATACTTACTTTGGACTGTGGCCACCTTGTATGCTTTGGTGGCCATAGCCTTTATATTTGTAGCGAAATATTTTTGGCCTGAGGTGAGCATGGCTCTGGTGCTGGGGCTTGCGGTAATAGCTTTCCTAGTCGGTGAACTCTTTATTTTTAAGCTTCCTTCCAAAATAGTTTTTTATATCTTTTTCGGCGCTATGACAACCCTGGTTGCTCAAGTCAGTTTTAATCTTGTCTTTCGCTTTTTATCTGATCTTATGGGGTGTACGGGAGGCTATTGGTGGATTATCCCTCAATCTCTATCCTGGGTTTTGGCCGTCTTATTTGCCTTCGTGAGTAATCGTTACTTTGTCTTTGAAGGGCAAAAGGACTCCTTCTTCCTTGAAATGAAAAAATTTTTTCTTGCTCGTCTCGGCAGCGGTATTTTTGTTGAATACCTCGGCATGTTTTTGTTAGTAAATATCCTCTTGATACCTGAAGTCTGGGCCAAGCTTTTGACTTCCGTCATTGTAGTTGTTGTAAATTATGTTGTCAGTCAAATGTACGTGTTTGGGAAAAAACAGGAGAAGTCCCGAAACTAAGGAAAGCTATGAACTACCAAGATGTTTTAAATTATATGAACAAGCGTTGGAAGCCGGAGTGGAAATTCGGCTTGGAGCGTATAAAAGGGCTTTTGAATGAACTTGCTCATCCTCAGCGCGGTCCGCGCTATATTCATGTGGCGGGTACCAACGGTAAAGGTTCTACAGTTGCTTGCATAGCTTCTGTCCTTGCGAGCTCCGGTCTTAAAGTCGGTGTTTATACCTCTCCGTTTATTGAGCGCTTTACAGATCGTATCCGTATTTTGGATGGTCCTGGGGCGGTTTTGAGACGCTATAAGGAAAGCGCGGAGGGTGAAATCAGCGAGGAAGAGCTTGCTGCTTTGTTTACCGAAATCAGGGAGGCAAGTAATCGTATTTTGGCCGGAGGGGGCGAAGAGGCCTCGGAATTTGAGGTCTTGACTGCAGCCGCCTTTTTGCATTTTAAGCGTCAGGCATGTGACGTCGTGGTCTTGGAAACCGGCTTGGGTGGACGTTTGGATGCGACCAACGCCATTGATTTTGCCGAAGTTGTTGTGATCACGGCTTTAGGCTATGATCACTGTGAGGTTTTAGGGCACAGCATGGGAGAAATTGCGGCAGAAAAGGCGGCAATTATTAAACCGGGTACAGAAAAAGTTATACTTTATGATCCCCTTCTGGCGACGGGTAATGAGACCGATGCCAAGCTTGTCACGGAGGTAATCAGGGCACGTTGTGAGAGCTGTGCTGCCTCTTTGACCATACTTAGGGAAGAGGAGATTGAACCTGTAGAGGCCA
>CAYFRY010000002.1:14907-20634 GCA_964345665.1 uncultured Oscillospiraceae bacterium | reverse complement strand
ATCAGGGCAAGTGTTTCACTTATCCGGCCTGGAAAAACCGATTTTTACACCGCTCTTAGGCAGCTTTCAACGTATGAACTGCGCTTTGGCGGTTCGAGCTTTACTGGCCTTCAATCCTGATTTATTAGAGGGAGCCGTTCTAAGAGAAGGGCTAAGACTTACGCGCTGGCCAGGACGTTTGGAATATAGGGAAGCTGAGGTTCCCCTCTTATTAGACGGGGCACACAATCCTCAGGCTGCCGCTGCATTAGTACGTAGTCTACAAAACATCGAGCCGAATCGACCTTTGGTTTTATTAATCGCTGTTTTGCGCGATAAAGATTATCCGACCTTGCTGCGCAATCTTCATGCCGGTCTTGCTGAACGTGTCCTGGCTATTGTTTGTGCCCAACCCGGTGTAAGCCGTGATTTAAGTGCTGCTGAGCTTGCAGAACAGGTCAAGGAGATTTGGACGGATAGGGAGTCGCTTGTTATAATTGAGCAGGCCTCGGCCCCGCGGGCACTGGCTGAAGCGAAGGCTTTGGCTGAGCCGAGAAAGGCCATGATACTGGCTTGCGGATCACTTTATTTCATAACGGATTTGAGACAGGCTACTTGGACAGACTGAATCCTGACGGTTTATTGGAGGATTGGAAATGTATTATATCAGCACACGTGGAGATGAGACCCGCTATAGTGCATCAGAAGCGATTTTAAAAGGCATTGCCTCAGATGGCGGCCTTTTAGTTCCGGAAGATATTCCCGTTTTGAACGAAGCGGACATGATGGCCTTGCGCCATAAAACGTTTCCGGCCAGGGTCGCCTTTGTTTTGTCCAAGTTTTTGACGGATTATTCGGAAGCAGAACTTCTGGGCTACTGTGAGCAAGCCTATAGTGAAGAAAAGTTCGGTGATAATATTTGTCCACTGGTACAACTTAATCCTTATAACGATAAATATTTCATGCTGGAACTTTGGCATGGACCGACGGCTGCCTTTAAAGACATGGCCTTACAAATTCTTCCGTACTTGATGACTGCCGCTATACGAAAGACAGGCGAGGAGGATGAAATTGTTATTTTAACGGCTACTTCGGGTGATACGGGTAAGGCGGCTCTGGAAGGTTTTAAAAATGTGGAGGGCACTCGTGTTGTGGTCTATTATCCAAAGCATGGTGTGGCCAAGGCACAAGAACTGCAAATGCTTACCACCGACGGTGACAACTGCCATGTGATAGGCATTGAAGGTTCCTTTGATGATGCACAAACAGGTGTGAAGAAGCTTTTTGCCGATAAGGAATTGGCTGAAAAACTGGCCGCTAAAGGAAAACGCTTTTCTTCCGCTAACTCGATTAACTGGGGACGTTTAGCTCCACAAATCGCTTATTACTGGTCTGCCTATGCGGATATGTTGAATGCGGAAAAGCTACAAGACGGTGAGTCCTTGAATTTTTCCGTGCCTACAGGGAATTTCGGTAATATTTTGGCGGCTTGGTATGCCAATCAAATGGGCCTTCCCATCGGCAAGCTGATTTGTGCGTCCAATCGTAACAATGTTTTGTCTGATTTCCTGGCACAGGGAACCTATAATGCGAAACGTGAATTCTATCAGACGGTGACCCCTTCTATGGACATCTTGGTTTCTTCAAACTTGGAGCGCTTGCTCTTTGAACTTTCGCACCAAAATTCGTGCTACATCAAGGAACGCATGGACAGCCTTCAAAGCAGCGGTATTTATTCAGTCGGTCCTGAAATGATGAAGCGTTTACACGAGAAATTTGTTGGTGGTTTTACCGATGATCGCGGTTCCATTCGCACGATTCGAGAGGTCTACGATGACTTTGACCATGTCATTGACCCCCATACTGCGGTCGCCTTCAATGTTTATCGTCGCTATGAGCAGCGTTCCAAGGACGAAAGTCCGGTGGTTTTTGTCTCTACGGCAAGTCCGTTTAAGTTTCCTGCAACCGTCAGTCAAGCCATTTTTAACGGACAGAGCAGCGTGACGGATGAACTGCTTCTTTTGCGCCCTATTTCTGAAGAGAGCGGACTGGAGATTCCTGAGGGACTAAGGGACTTGGATAGAAAGGAAATTCGTCACCGTCAGGTCCTTGAGGTCTCAGAAATGAAACCTGCATTGGAGGAAATGCTCGGGCTCTGATGGTCTTACTTTCGCCTTTTGAAAGCCTGAGAACAGATAAAATGCTTTTGTAAAATACTTTAGTGCAAAACTTCACAATCGTTCAGAATTCAGGCGTACTCTGCCCACATTTATGGGGGATACTGAAACCGTACAAGGCAGAAGTACACAAGAGCAATTCATTTCTTTTTCATTTACCTTCCTCCAGTCAGGATTCCGTAAGCGGAGTCCTGATTTGGTTTTGAAATCTTCTGTTAAGGGCAAGTCTCCGGTATCTATAGCGGGAGAAGTCTTAGCGCTTTATAGTGCTTCATAATTATTTTTATGACGTACATATTATTGGGCATTGGGCCAATTAATGTTTGAGGCGAAAGTAGTTTTTTTAAGTGTTTTGGTCGTCACCGTATCGTACGCTTATGAATTAGCCATATAAGAAAGCCTTCCATTTATCCATTTCGCGTAGCCCCAGATGGTAGCCGTTTTCGTAAGTGATTTCAAGCTTTGCTCTGTTAGCCGTTGTACTTGTAATCTGCATTTGATCCGGACGAACAACCAGAGCTTTTCCGTCTGCTTCGAGCCGGTCGATTCGCTCCATCAGCTCGTTATATCTTATCCAACGTTGGCGTAGGTGCTCTGCTAATAAGGGCTTGTTTTTGAACTGTAGATCGAGCAGCTTTTGATATTTTATAGGTTTTTTCCTATACGCTTTTTCTCGTGTCAGGACGATGAAGAACTTTTCAAAACCGTCACGAAGAGCGATGTTTAATGGAACACTATCTTGGATTCCGCCGTCAGCGTAGATTCTGCCACAAAAAGTTGCCCTAGGCATTAAGAGAGGAATTGTTGACGAGCAACGCACCATTTGTAAGAGATCTTCTATGCTCCCCATATCTTCTCTCTTCCAATAGACCGTTTCACCCTTCTCGCAATCAAAGGCACCGATTCGAAGCTCAGCGGGATTGTCCTGAAAGCGTTCAAAATCGAAAGGGAGAGGACCTCCGGGTAATGAGGCCGGTCCGTATAGATACTCGGCAGAAAAATAACCCTTCCCTTTTAACCAATGACGCAGTCCGATAACGCCTTTCATATCCGCCAAGTCGACAAAGCTACGTTTCGTTCTCCGCATATCGCGTGATAGATAATTCAGGGCATTGCTCGAACCTGCTGAAATGCCACAGACGTAGTTGAAATAGAGCTTGTTTTCAAGCATGGCGCGGACGATACCCGCAGAATGTGTTACACGCATGCCGCCGCCTTCGAAAAGCAGGGCGGTATCAAAGATATTATTTTTCACAGTGTCCTCGTTTCTTAAGTAAAGTGCATCCCCATCTGTTATCTAAAAAACTAAAAGCCCTGCAACAACTATGTTACAAGGCTTCTTGGTGGACCCAAAGGGGTTCGAACCCTCGACCTCTGCGTTGCGAACGCAGCGCTCTCCCAGCTGAGCTATGAGCCCGAGATTGGATTATTATAGGCCTTGAAAACAAAAAATACAATGTACATAGCTTTAAAAAGTGAAACGATGATTTTTTCAAGCCTGGGAATATGATACAATCAGTGCTATTGTTTAGTAGAAAAATGAACCGAAACAGACTACATTAATGATTATATTTTGAGGAAAACATGCTGAAGAAATTGCTTCCTTTTATGGAGCCCTATAAAAAGAATGCTGTTTTGAGCCCGATCTTGATGGTTTTAGAGACAATGATGGATGTGCTTATTCCGTTTTTGATGGGATTTATCATTGATGTCGGCATCGTTAACCGCGATTTGCCCTATATTATTAAAATGGGTGGATATATGATTCTGGCTGCCCTTTTCGCGCTCGTATGCGGAGCACTTTCGGCATACCACGGAGCAACCGCAGGGATGGGTTTTGCCTACCAAATCAGAAAAAGAGTTTTTGCTCAGATACAAAAATTCAGTTTTGCCAACTTGAATAAATTCACGGAAGGCTCGCTTATCACGCGCCTGACCACGGACAGTACCACGCTGGGGCAAACGGCTATGATGTCTTTGCGAATGGAATGGCGGGCCCCGGTGATGTTGGTTTTGGCCTTGCTGATGTCCATATCCATCAATGCCGAACTTGCACTTGTTTTCGCGGTAGCGCTGCCTCTGATGGTCCTTTTTTTAATTTTGGTATTAAAGAAAGCCATGCCTCTATGGGAAGAGCTTCAAAAGCGTTTAGACAGGCTGAATGGACGTGTGCAGGAGAATCTGACGGCGATTCGTGTCGTCAAAAGTTTTGTGCGCGCGGAACATGAGAAAAAGAATTTCGCCAAGGTGAATCAGGCTTGGATGGATAAGGCGATTGAAGCGGTCAGTACGATGATGATCCTTTTTCCGCTGATGGGACTCGTTATTAATGCTTGCATTCTGGCTATTCTTTGGTTCGGCGGTCACAAAATCATGGAAGGGACCATGTTCTCAGGTCAGCTTCTGAGTTTCATTACCTACGTTATGCAGATTTTAATTTCGCTGATGATGTTGTCCATGTATTTTTTACAACTGACAAGGGCGAGAATTTGTGCGAAACGTGCACTTGAAGTGATTGAAATGGAAGCAGATGTTGTCAGTCCACCTCATGCGATTACAACAATAGAAGACGGAAGCATAGAGTTTAACGATGTCTGTTTCCGCTATCCGGGTAAACGCGATGATACGCTTTGCCATATCGATTTAAAAATCGAATCCGGCTGTACAATCGGTATCATCGGTTCTACCGGTTCTTCCAAGACAAGTTTGGTTCAGCTCATTCCGAGACTTTACGACGCCGATTCGGGTTCTGTGAAGGTCGGTGGCCAAGATGTGCGTGACTACGATTTGGTGGCGCTGCGCGATGAGGTTGCCTTTGTTTTGCAAAAGAATACCTTGTTTTCCGGAACGGTGCGTGAAAATATGCTTTGGGGTAATCCGCACGCAGATGACGAAGAAATCCGAGAGGCTTTGGATCAAGCGCAGGCCGGTGATTTTATTTTTGCCCACGAAGACGGTCTGGATTACTGGGTTGAGCAAGGCGGAAGCAATTTCTCCGGCGGTCAACGTCAACGCTTGTGTATTGCACGTGCACTGCTCAAGAAAGCCAAAATCATTATTTTGGATGACAGCACTTCGGCGGTTGATATGGCAACCGATGCCAGAATTCGCGCCGCCTTTAAAGAAAAACTGAAAGAGACCACCACTTTAATTATCACCCAGCGCATAAGCTCCATCGAGCATGCGGATAAAATCATTGTTATGGACGAGGGTAAGGTTTCGGCTTTTGATACTCACGAATCTCTCTTGGCGAGCAACATCATTTACCAGGAGGTTTATGAGTCACAAAAGAGAGGGGTGATCGGTGCATGAGTAGAAGATCAGGTGCCGGACGCGGTCGCCATGCCTATGTAGAACGTAGCAAGGTCGATGATCCTAAGAAAACGATAAAGAGACTTTGGTCCTATTTGTATGTCAATCGATGGGGTGTCTCTTTCGGCATACTCGCCGTGACCATCGGCTCACTTTGTGGTGTTGCAATCAATGCCTTTATTAAACCGATCATCAACAGTCTGGTTCATGAAGAGGGGATTGCCGTCTTTATCCGTTACTTATTGGCGATGGCCGGCGT
>CAYFRY010000002.1:9132-14897 GCA_964345665.1 uncultured Oscillospiraceae bacterium | reverse complement strand
GGTGCGCTTATGAATCTCATCGGATTCAGAACAATCGCTCGCATCGCTCAAAGCACGTCAAAAAATATTCGAGACGAACTTTTTAGCCATATGCAAGAACTCTCGGTCAAATATTTTGATAACCATAAGCTTGGTGATTTGATGTCAAGCTATACCAATGACGTAGATACTATCAACCAGGCTTTAGAGCAAACTTTGCCTAATATTTTTTCTACTCTTCTTACCCTTGTCGGTACCTTTGTCATGATGGTCCTGCTCAGTCCGCTCTTGACCGTGCTGGTTTTAGGCATGCTGGTCTTTATGCTTATGATTGTTAAAACAGTCGGAAAAAAGAGTGCAGTTAATTTTCGTGCCCAACAGGAAAGTTTGGCCAACATAAACGGCTACATAGAAGAGATGATGAACGGACAAAAAGTAGTCAAAGTCTTTAACCGTGAAGATGTAGTGGAAAAAGATTTTTCTGCAAAAAACGAGTCCTTACGACGTTCTGCGACAAGAGCTCAAACTTTTGCCGTGATGATGATGCCGATTATGGGCAATCTTTCTTTCGTCAACTATGCTCTGAGTGCGGTAGTCGGCGCGATTTTGGTTATTAACGGCAGTCTTGACGTCGGTTCCGTAGGTGCTTTCTTACAATACAGTCGCTCCTTTTCAAGGCCCATTACGGATATGAGCAATCAGATGAACCTGATTATTGCCGCCATTGCCGGTGCGGAACGTGTCTTCAAGATTCTGGATGAACCTATCGAAGAAGATACGGGTGACGTTTACCTGGTAGATATCGAGGCGAATCGAAATGACCTGCTTTGGCATGTGCCGAATGGAGACGGCAGTTTCGAACGCATACCCGTTAAAGGCTATATTAGATTTACAGACGTTGATTTTTCTTATGTGCCGGAGCATAAGGTTTTAAAAAATATTAACATTTATGCCAAGCCCGGCCAAAAAATTGCATTGGTCGGTTCTACGGGTGCCGGAAAGACTACCATTACCAATCTTCTGAACCGTTTTTACGAGATTGAAAAGGGTAGTATTACCTATGACGGTATCGATATCAAACGAATTCAGAAGAATTCTTTACGCCGCACTTTAGGTATGGTGCTACAGGATGTTCATCTCTTTGAGGGCACAATTGAAGAGAATATTCGCTATGGAAAACTGGATGCCACCATGGATGAGATTATTGAGGCGGCGAAGATTGCCAATGCTCATAGTTTTATTATGCATTTGAAAGACGGTTATCAAACGGTCTTGAGTCGTGAAGGCATGAACCTATCGCAGGGCCAAAGACAGCTTCTTTCTATTGCGAGGGCTGCGGTTGCCGACCCGGTTGTTTTGGTTTTGGACGAAGCGACTTCTTCGATAGACACACGTACTGAGCGCCTGATTGAACTCGGAATGGACGCTTTGATGCGAGGACGTACGACCTTCTCGATTGCCCATCGTTTGTCTACGGTTAGACATTCGAACGCGATTATGGTTTTGGAGCACGGTGAAATCATTGAGCGTGGTGACCACGACGATTTGATGGCTATGAAGGGCCGCTATTATGAATTGAATGTCGGCCGTGTGGAGCTGGATTGATAAATCCCTAACGAGGAAAGGACGATGAATTTTAATTCTTTTAAAAAACTGACAGCCTGGCTGCTCGGTCTGAGTGTCTTGTTGACAAGCTTAATGGCCTGCAGTGAGATAAGTGAGCCGGGGGATTTACTTAATGAAACACAAATCTCGGGAAATGGACTGTTTACAGAAACAGATAACGATACAGGTGGAGAAAACGCCGATAATTGCTGCCTTTCAGTTGCTTACCCGCAGTTTGAAGCTGTTTTCAGCCCATTTTTTGCCAGTGCCGCGGCAGACATGGATGTAGTCGCCTTAACACAAGTGCCGTTGCTTACCCTGGACAGATCAGGACTTGTTTTACAGCGGGCTGCGAATGGGGAGAGCAGTGCTTTTGCAGGCCAAAACTACGACTACGAGGGCTTAGCTAATGTACGCATTGAAAAGGACAGTGAAGCCGATTGCACACGCTATACGTTTAAACTACGAGAAGATGTACGCTTTTCGGACGGTCAGCCTTTAACAGCGGATGACTTAATATTTTCTTTATATGTTTATCTTGATCCGGCCTATGACGGAATTGCCACGATTAGCAGTTTGGATATCGTAGGTCTTAAAGATTATCAGACTCAGACAACGGAAGACGTGCGTTTGAAATATGAGCAGATGTACAGATCTATTGAAGCCGCCGGTGAAGCGCATGTCTGGACTGATGAAGACACTTGGACGAAAGAACAGCAAATTTTCTTTTGGAAAAACCTTGAAGAGGTTTGGACGGCAGACGTTCAAGCTATTGTTGACACGGTCTACAGCGATTATGCGGAGGCGTATGCACAAGATACCCTGGGCAAAACGGCTGCGGATTTGGCAGAAAACCCTCAGTATAAGGTGGCTTTAGCCATGGTGCTTTGGGGCTTCGGTGAGATTGAGGAGGCTCAACTTGTAACACCGACGGGAAAACGTTTTAACCTAAAAGCCGATCAGTGGCCACAGGTTTCCGACTTTTATGATGAAGTGAAAAGCAAGTATGAAGGCAACTATCGAATTTATTGGGAAATCGAAAAAGTGGATGACAGCTCGGTTGAAAGTGTAGCTCTTTCGCAGTTTATCCAAAACTATGGCCCCCAAGATGAGGCGATGGGCGGTCCGGGTATTAAGGAAATTGAGGGGATAAAAAAGAAGGGTCCCTACGAAGTGGAGGTGACACTCAACGGTTACAGTACTGAGGCCATTTACCGTTTTGCGATAGAGCTTGCGCCCTTGCACTTTTATGGTGACCTGGCGCAGTACGACTACGAAGCTCGACGCTTCGGACATCCTTTCGGTGACCTCTCGTCAATTAAGGCAAAAAACGCGTTTGCCTTCGGTGCGGGTCCTTATGTGTTTGAGGCCTATGAACATGGAACGATTTATTTCTCTGCCAACCCTAATTATTACAAAGGTGAGGCTCTCATACCCGAGATTCAGTTTAAACAAATTCCGGATGCCGATGTGATGAGTGCTTTAGCCGAAGGGGAAGTAGATTTGACGGCCTCCGGTTTTAATGAAAGTGTGGTAAAAAGTATCAAAGCAGCGAATGAAAATGGAAGGCTGCAAGGCAATCAGTTACATACCTTGACTGTGGATAAGCTCAGTTATGGATATATAGGGATTAATGCGGAGACGGTGAATGTGGGAGGAGTACCGGACTCAGAAGCCTCTAAAAATCTGCGCAGAGCCCTGGCTACCCTGTTTTCGGTCTACCGTGACACGGCTGTTGAAAATTATTTCGGAGAACGGGCGAAGGTGATTAACTATCCTTTCTCGGCCAGTTCCTGGGTGACGCCGAATGAAGGGGATGAGCATTACCAAATGGCTTTTTCTAAAGCGGTAGATGGAACGGAGCTTTACACATCGCAAATGGACGATGACGCACGATATAAAGCCGCACTTAAGGCGGCGAAAGACTATTTATTGTCAGCAGGTTATCTCTATGATGAAAACGTCGATAAGTTTACTGCGGCACCCGAAGGAGCCCAAATGAGCTATGAGGCTATTCTCGTTTTAGATGCGGAAGGCGATCATCCCAACCGGGCGATTTTTAAAAAGGTTAAGGCGGCTTTGTCGGACTTGGGAATAGAACTTGTGATACGTGAAGAGGCGGATGGTGATGTGCTTTGGGACCAAATCCGAAAGGAAACGCAAGAAATCTGGACTGCTGCATGGTGGATCAATATCGATCCGGATCTTTTTAAAGCTTATCATTCCGCTAACGTCGTAGGAGAAGTACAGTCCTCTGAATCCAATGACTATCACATCCGGGACAAGACTTTGGACGAATTAATTCTAGAGGCACGCAAGAGCATCGATTTGTCTTTTCGAAAGGCGACTCTCCTGAAGGCCTGGGATATCATCAAGAGCTGGGCCGTTGAAATTCCTGTTTATCAGGTACAAACCGCCTATGTTTTCAATGCGGAGCGTATCGACATAGAAAGTTTAGCGCCGGCACAAACAACCTTCTATAACTGGATCAGAGATGTGGATAAAATTCGTTTGAAATAAAATCCTCCAGACCTTGTTCAGGTTTCAAAGTCTTCAAAACGCGAGCTGCTTCCTGCTTTGAGCTTCGCTTTGTGGCGTGTGCTGCGCAGGACCAGGAAGATGAGCAGGGCCAAAAACAAGACCGCAATGGCGTAGGCCAAATAAGACATATACGTATCTTGAATATAGGCAGAGGTGCTCTGTTTGATATCAAGTCCCGGCGTAAAAATCTGCTTGTAGATTTCTTTCCCCTGAACTTTATCTTTTACCGTCAGTTGACCGACCGCCTGAGTTGCTGTTAAGGGGGCTTTAAGTTCGCCCGGCAAAGAAAGGTTGACTTCATAACGCGAGAGGTCTGCATTGAAGGGTAACATGACCTCCAAGTCCGATGCGATATAGAAAGAAACACTGGAGGTTTCTTTCGCGCCCTGCACCTCAGTTGTGCCCAGAAGCTCACCTTTGTTTAAGAGACGGTAGGGACCTTGTTCACCGAAGAGGTAGGCATATAATTTCTCATGATCTCGGACGTTTTCTCCTGCTTCAGGAGCGCCTGAACTTAAGCACAGATAAAGTTTTCCTCCTTCTTCGTGAAAAGAAACAAGGCTGTAGTTTGAGACTTCTGAGTAAGCGGTTTTAGCTCCTTGGATGTATTTGATTCCTTCATCAGCTATATTGTCGTAACTGTAGAGAGCAAGCGAAAAGGAGAGACCATCCGGATGTGCATCACTGGCAGCCGTTGTGTATTCACGTGTCGTTATAATTTCTTTGAACAGCGGATGCTGCATACAAGCTTCAAAGATTATAGCCAAGTCTTCCAGTGTACTGAAGTTGTTCTCGCTGTGAAGGCCGCTTGGATTGGCAAAACCGGTATTCTTTAAGCCTAATTCGCGTGCTTTTATATTCATTTGGTCGCTGAAAAAGACGAGATGATCGGCCAGTGCCGTTGTCATGACGTTGCTGGCATCGTGTGCTGATATCATGATGCTTGCATAAAGAAGGTCACGAATGCTGAGTCCCTCGTCAAACTCGATTCCGATGGATGCTGCACCGACTTCATAAACCCCGTCCAAATCAGCCCAAGAGGCATGAACCTTGCGCTCGGGACTGATTTTCCCCGCTTCGATAGCCTCTAGAACCAATAACACGGTCATAAGTTGAGTTAAGGCAGCAGGTTGAATGCGCTCTTCACAGTTTATTTTCAAATAATCGTAGCTCAAACCATTTTTGTCCAAATTAATTTCTCGTACTAAAACGGCTTCTGAATTTAATCCCAGTGTAGCTGCAGGTATTTTGTTGCCGTGTCCGAAAGCCAGACTTTGACCTGAGGGATCCAAGAGTAAGGACTTGCTTCCGGGAAGATAAATCTTGGCAGAATCCGCCGCCGTGTAACGGTTAACAAGATCGGCTTCTGTAACACTGTTGGCAGTCTCTAAAGCCCAAATCGGGAAGATAGCAGCAAAGCTTAAGCTGCCTGCTAAAAGCAAGCAAAGGACAAGTCTTACACTCTTTAAATGACATTTTTCCATACATTTTACCCACTTCGGACCGCTGTTCCCACATGCTGTTAAAAAACCTGTTTTTATTTTATCATAGGCACTTAGAATACCTAAACCTATGAGCGTGCCGGATTTTTTATTGAGAGAAAAATAATGGCTCTATTAATTGCCGACTTTACCTTAATT
>CAYFRY010000002.1:0-9122 GCA_964345665.1 uncultured Oscillospiraceae bacterium | reverse complement strand
GAAAATATGATAGAATCATTCAGCGCTTAAGCGTAAATGTGGCAGACGGCCACTTCAGGAGGAAATCATGTCATCACAAATTGAAAAAAAAGAAAATAATATTGTTGATCTTCATATGGACTTCAGCGTAGAAGAATTCAAGCACGGTATGGAGTCTGCTTATAAGAGAAATGCTAAGCGTTTTAACGTGCCGGGTTTCCGTCCGGGGAAGACCCCTATGACTGTAGCTCTGCGTTATTATGGGGAAGGCGCTCTTTATGATGATGCGATTGACCATGTTTTAAATCATGCCTATGCTGGCGCGATTAAAGAGCATCAGCTGGAACCGGTCGCTCAACCTGAACTGAGTATCCGAGAAATAGGCTTAGATAAGGGATTGAAAGTGACTTTAGCGATTACCGTTAAGCCTGAAGTGCAACTTGGGCAATACAAGGGTGTTGAGGCTATAAAAACAGACACTGAAATTCAGGAAAAGGAAGTGGAAACGGAGCTGGAACGTGTGCGTGAGCGCAATTCCCGTATGGTGACGGTTGAAGATCGTGCAATTGAAGACGGTGATACTGCGAATATTGATTACGAAGGTCTTTTGGACGGAGTAGCCTTTGAAGGCGGTACCAGCCAAGGCTACGATTTACGTATCGGTTCCAAGTCCTTTATCCCGGGCTTTGAGGAGCAGTTAATCGGTAAGAGAACGGGTGAGGATTGTGAGCTCAATGTCACCTTTCCCGAAGAATATCATGCTGAAGAGCTGAAAGGTAAAGACGTGGTCTTTAAAGTTCATGTCAATGCCATTAAGGTAAAAGAACTACCCGACCTGGACGATGAATTCGCTAAGGATGTCAGTGAATTTGAAACTTTGGCCGAATACAAAGAAGACATTAAGAAAAATCTTCAAGAGCGTGCGGAGAAAAGCGCGGAAGCAGCCTTTGAAAATGCGGCTATCGATGTCGTAACAGATAACGCCAGTGTCGATATTCCTCCCATTATGATTGAAAATGAGATGGATCAGATGTTGCAACAACAAGATCAACAAATGCGTCAGCAGGGCTTCAGCCTTGAACAATACTTGGGCTTTTTGAATCAAGATATCAAGACTTTCCGTGAACAAGGAAGAGCTGTGGCTGAGCGCCGCGTAAAAACGTCTTTAGTTCTCGAGGCTGTGGCAGCCGCAGAAGCTTTTGAAATTACTGAAGAAGAGTTTGAAGCGGAGCTGGCTCGTATGGCGGAAAATTACAAGATGGATTTGGAAGACCTCAAAAAAACGGTCAATGAAGATGCGAAAGAGTACATCTGTGACAATTTGAAGATTAGAAAAGCCATCGAAGTTATTAAGGATAGTGCTCTTCCTATCGCTCCTCCACCGGTCGTGGAAGTGAATGAAAAGACAGAAGAAACTGAAAGCAGCGAAGCTTAATAAACCTTGACTTTATTTGACTTTCTTTTACAATGAGTGAGAGGCTCTCTCACTCATTGTTGCATTCATCGTTGCTATGAATCGTCTGCTTGAGAAGAGCATAATATGTTTAGTTAAGTTTATAGAAAAGAGAGGGGAATAGAATGAGTTTAGTCCCAATGGTAGTAGAACAGTCCAGCCGTGGTGAACGGTCGTATGATATTTTTTCACGTCTTTTAAAAGAACGTATCATTATCCTCAGTGAAGAGGTCAATTCTGTGACAGCCAGTCTGGTTACGGCACAATTGCTCTTTCTTGAAGCCGATGACCCGGAAAGAGACATTCAGTTTTATATCAACAGCCCGGGTGGTGAGGTCAGTTCCGGCCTGATGATTTACGATACTATGCAGTATATTAAGCCCGATGTACAAACCATTTGCATGGGTATGGCGGCAAGTATGGGCGCTTTTCTTTTAGCTGCCGGTGCACCCGGTAAGCGTTTTGCCTTACCTAATGCCGAAGTGATGATTCACCAACCGTCGGGTGGTGCTCAAGGGCAGGCCACAGATATTCGTATTGCAGCCGACCATATTCAAAAAACCAAGGAGCGCTTGAATCGTATTTTGAGTGAACGCACCAAACAAGATTTAGAAAAAATTCGTATCGATACGGAGCGTGATTTCTGGATGTCCGCCGAGGAGGCCTTGGAATACGGTGTAATTGATAAAATTATGGAAAAGAGAGGCTGATTATGGCATCTAAAAACGGTAATGGCGGTGGCGGAAAGCGCAGCAACATGGATCATTTTAATCCTCTGATTTGCTCGTTTTGCGGAAAAAATGAAAATCAAGTCGAGCGCATGATTGCCGGTCCGGATGTTTTTATATGTAATGAGTGCGTTGATTTGTGCTCAGACATCTTGGCAGAAGAAACGATTAAGCAATACACTGAAAAAAATGAGGATGAAGAGGATCAGGACTTGCCTTTTCCGGCAGAGTTGAAAGCTGCCTTAGATCAATACGTTATTGGTCAAGACCAGGCTAAAAAAACCTTGTCTGTAGCGGTCTATAATCATTATAAAAGGATTTTCGCCTCGAAAGTAAAAGAAATAAACGAGGTACTCTCTCGCTCCAAGAGCAATAAACAAGAGGCGGAAAAGGCTAATAAAGCTGAAAAAGTTGCGAAAAAAGAGACTAAAAATGAGCTTGAAGAGGTCGAGTTATCTAAGTCCAACATTCTCCTCTTGGGACCTACCGGCTCGGGTAAAACTCTTTTAGCGCAGACACTGGCACGTATTTTGGATGTGCCCTTCGCCATTGCCGATGCAACGGCTTTGACAGAAGCGGGTTATGTAGGAGAGGACGTCGAAAACATTCTGCTTAAATTGCTTCAAAGTGCGGATGGTGATATCGAGCGTGCGCAGCGTGGCATTATCTACATCGATGAAATAGATAAGATTACACGTCGATCGGATAACCCCTCCATTACAAGAGATGTTTCAGGTGAGGGTGTACAGCAGGCGCTCTTAAAAATTCTTGAAAGCACGATTGCGAACATCCCGCCTCAAGGTGGCCGTAAGCATCCCCATCAGGACTTTATCCAGATGGATACCAGTAATATTCTCTTTATCTGTGGCGGTGCGTTTGATGGAATTGAGAAAATTATTTCGGACCGTATCGGTAAAAAATCCATAGGCTTCGGTGCCGAAATTCAGGATAAATCTAAACAGGACAGCAATAAACTGCTTCGTGAAATTACGCCGCATGACCTGCTGAAGTTCGGTCTGATTCCCGAGTTTGTCGGTCGCGTTCCTGTTATTGTAAGTTTGGATGCTTTGGATGAGGAAGCTTTGGTTCGCATTCTGCAGGAACCGAAAAATGCACTTCTGAAACAGTATACCAAGCTGCTGGAGTACGACGGCGTTAAATTGAGGTTTGAGAAGGAGGCTGTTGAGGAAGTCGCAAGGCTGGCTTTGGCCAGGAGAACGGGCGCGCGCGGCCTTCGTTCGATACTTGAAGAAGTTATGCTTGATGTGATGTTTGATGTGCCTTCACGTAGTGACGTAAAAGAGTGTATTGTAACCAAAGCATCTATTCTTAAAGAAGAGGCACCGCTCCTGGTTCTGAAGAAGGATAAAAATGCTTCAGCTTAAACGCTTCAGTTTAAATCAAAAAGGCTTTATTAAAGGGGACGTTCTCAAATGAGAGGTCCCCTTTTTGTACTCATCTAACTAAACAAGAACTCGGATATAACGTTATGCTTTCATGGTAAAAGATCTTTTAAAAGCGAAACCGTTTTCATCCCACAAAAGAGGACTCTTCTTATGAGCTTTGAAAAGAATACTAGGATGCAACGGTATTTTGTCCCTTTTTGGACAAATAGAGGCACTTGTCCTAAAAAACCAAAGCGGTCAGGTTGTGGCTGAGAAAGCCTAAGCCTGACAACTAAGGACAAGTCCACTTAATTGACCATTTGGGCTCCGGCGACAAGGTGAGTACTAATAAAAAACGGCTTCCATTTACCAAGCCTTAGGACGTAAACGTTTGCTTGACCAAAAATAGACAAAAATGCCTTATGAACTAAAATCCAGGCTCTTACTGTGAGCGATCCAAAGTCTAAATACGAAACTCTGAGCCGCCCAAAGAAGCACGCCTCGGCAGAAGGGTGGATACTGAAGCTTAATTCGTGCGCCTCAACAGTTTGAACCCGGTAGCATAAGCTGAATATTGAGACAGCCTCTCCTAAATGCCTAATGTTTGTAGATCTTTATCACGAAGCAATGCTAGGAGATTTTCTGCTTCTAATCTGTTTAAACCGATGCCTCGTCCCATTTTTACATGCTCGGGATGCCAGTCTCGAATGTCCAAGCGAGCCTGCTTGCCGTTCCAAGACACTACATTCAGTTCACGCATCCAACCGGATTTATTGGTGGCCAGAATGCCAAGGTGTTGATGAATTTTAAACTCAATCGGGCCGTTGTTTTTTCTGTTTTGGTTCGCCGGCATTTCGACGACAGAACCGGCGTTATGTCTAAGGCTCTCCGTCTCTTGTCGAGCTGCTGTGACGTGAGAGGACTGATGCTGTGAGATGTTTTGTGTTTCCGTTTTAAACGGCAAATCAGCTATGGGCTCTGTTTCGTTTTCGAAAGCTTCTTGCTCTTGAAAGGCTTGATAAGGTTTGTCTTGATTCCACATGTCTTTTCCTCCGATATGATAATTAATAATTAAGCAGAATATTTACCGCTTATGATTCAGAGTCTAGAGCGAGATAGCTGACAGGAGTAAACTTTCGTTTCGCAAATGCGTGCATTTTATTCCAATTACGCCCAAATCTGATATCATGGATGATATTTGATAGTAATAATGAATGAAAATAGGCTTTTGTGAGGAAGATAAACAAGCTTTAGGAGATGAAAAGAGAATGATAAAAGATATTATCAAAGCTTCGGACAAAAACGTATTACAGGCCCTCGGTTCAGTTCCTGTGGTGGCCAAGGGCGTCCTTCGTTCTTTGGAAAACGGAGAGAGCCTCTCTCGTCCAAGCCGACACAATGCACATGAACTGACGTATTTACGTTCGGGTGAAATGAAATATTTGATTAACGGAAAAGAATACAAACTCAAGGAAGGCGACATTTTTGTGATTAAGCCCGGGGTTGAGCATACTTTCATGGTGAATGCCGGACCTGCTGATTTAGTTGTGGTCTATTTCGCTTTCAGCAAGCAGGCGACTAACGAGCGCTTACCCGGATATGACAACATCTCAAATGTGCCCATAGATCATTTTATGGAATTCAGCGGTGTGGATACCGAAGATAAAAGCCAAGAACCCGGCTTTCTTTTGAGCGGAAAA
This sequence comes from uncultured Oscillospiraceae bacterium, assembly GCA_964345665.1. GTDB lineage: Bacteria > Bacillota > Clostridia > Saccharofermentanales > Fastidiosipilaceae > JAXGQD01. Next base: position 3,877 of record CAYFRY010000002.1, on the reverse strand, counting down.
GGTCGTAAAAAAGTGGCGCAACTGGCCGAGGAAGTTTTGGCTGAGAGTGAACAGGATGATTTTGCCAAAGAGATGATGATGCAGGCCTTGGCGATCGCTTTGGTTGTTGAGGTTGCTCGCACTCTGAAAGCGGCATGGGAAGAAACCTTACGCGTAAAGCAAGGTAAGGCAAGGGAACTGGTCCTGATTGCTCGTGATTTTATCGAGGAGCATTTCGTTGAAGATATTTCGGTGGCGGATGCGGCCGGTTATGTTTTTTTAAGCCAAGGTTATTTCGCAAGAGCCTTTCGTGATGAAATGAACATGAGCCCCATGGCCTACCTTATCCGTATCCGTGTTAATAAAGCCTGTGAGTTATTGAAGCGCCAAGACCTGAAAGTTTCAGCTATAGCCAGTCGTGTCGGTTTTTCCAGCCCGCAGCGTTTTAATGCGGCCTTCAGAAAACAGATGGGTATGACGCCGATGGAATATCGAAGACGCACACTGGAACAAGAGTAAGTTTTCATGAGTACAGAACAAAAATTCAACACAAAACGAGAGTTAGTCAATTTGATGCTGATGCTGCTCGGATCATTTATTGCGGCTATTGCGGTCAACGTTTTTTATTTGCCCTCTTACTTGACTATGGGCGGGATAAGCGGTCTGGCCTCGGTAATCTATCATTTGAGCCCTTTCGGCCTTTCGCTCGGCCTTTTGACTCTCTTACTTAACTTGCCCGTTTTTCTTTTAGGCCTATTGTATGTCAGTAAAGCCTTTATCGTTCGATCGCTTATAGGGACATTTACCTTTTCTTTTTTATTGGATATTACCCATGTGCCCTCTCAAAAGCTATACACCTACCTCGTTTTAAGCGGTGACGTGACGGCTAAGCCGGACTTGTTTCTCTGTGGTGTTTCCGGAGGCGTACTCTTCGGCCTGGGCCTGGGGATTGTTATGCTGGCAAAGTATACGACCGGAGGGACCGATATCCTTGCTGTTATTCTGCATAAAAAAGTTCCGCGGCTCAGTTTGGGGATGGCCTTAGGGTTGATAGACGGTCTGGTTATTGTGATTTCGGCCGTAGCCTATTTCAATAAGATGCCCGATAGTTTAAACATGGCTCTTTATTCCACGATTTCGCTTTACTTGTGTGCAAAAGCAATTGACCTATTAACCGAGGGCTTTAATTTTAAGCGTACAGCGATGATCATATCGGAGCGGGCGGAACGGATAGCGGAGCTCATCATGGAAGATTTGGGCAGAGGTGTGACCGGTTTGAGTGGACAGGGTATGTTTACGAAGAAAAGCAAAACGGTGTTGCTCTGTGTATTGGCCAAAAGTCAGATACCCGAGGCGCGTCGTATTGTTTCAAAAGAGGACCCCAAAGCCTTCTTTTTCGTTATGGATACGCGTGAGGTTCTTGGCGAAGGCTTCGAAGATAACCTTGTATTCTAAGTCTCTAAGCTATGTTAACACTATATTTTGTGTCCTTAACAAAAATTAAACACAAGAGCTAGGGACGCTTGCCTTGACCCTTTGGGGCTTCCGTGATAAAATGAAAGGCGTAGTTTTTGGCAGAACGGAGGTCTTTTATGATTGTAAAAACCGACTTGGAAAAGTGTCGTGAGAAGATGATGGCCTGTGTTGGACAAACTGTCAGGTTAACATCAAATGCCGGCAGAAAACGTATTATCGTACGCGAGGGTGTTGTGGATCGTTGCTATCCGAATGTTTTTACCGTACGTTGTCCGCGCGGTGGCCGCTACCATGAACTTCTTTCATATAGCTATGTAGATGTTTTAACCTCTGTGGTTGAAATCACCTTAGCGAACGCCCCGCTTCCGACTTAAAAGATAAAGGGTATTTGAAATGAGCTTTATTTGATTAAAGCACGGCCTCCTCAGTAGGGGAGGTTTTTCAATTTTTTGTGAGGATTTTATGCCATTGGAAAAAAATCGAACCCGCCACATAAGGGCTTTAGCCAAAATCAATCTTTGTCTGGATATCGTCGGCCGAAGAGCCGATCATTACCATTTGCTCGATACGGTTATGCAGAGTATTGATTTGGCTGATGAAATGTATTTTACATGGCGAGATGCATCAGGCTTTACACATACCCCCTCCGATTTACATCATGCTGCCAATACCAGTCATTTTGGCTCTATGAGCGGAGAAACGAGGATTTTACAGCGTTTTGACAACTTTGATCTATTCGGGCTTGAGTTGGATTTGGAACAAAGCCTGGCAGAGAAAATTGCGAACAAAAAATCGAATATCCTATATAAAACGCTGAAGCAATGGCTCGCTGCCTTAAGTCCGGAGATGCGGGCTGATATTCGTTACTGTTTTAACATCTCAGGATTGGTCTCCCCCTATTTACAAGTCCGCTTAGATAAGAAAATTCCCTATGAGGCCGGTTTGGGAGGTGCGTCGGCCGATGCGGCCTGTTTACTGGACTTTTTGGATGATAGTTTTTCCTTTACCTGGCCTGAGGATAAGCGGCCGCTCCTGGAAAGTTCCATAGGAGCAGATGTACCCTTTACGAGACATAAGGGGACGGCACGCTGTCTGGGAATAGGGGAGAAAATTTATCCTCTGCCGAGTTTACCGCCTTATCCGTGCGTCATCATCAAGCCCTTGCGATTGGGTGTTAAAACCGCCGCCGCATTTAAGCGCTATCATGAGATCTTTTCTGTAGATCCCGACAGTTTACAACGTCCTCAAAGCGAAGCCTTTGCTGAAGCGATTAAGCGGCGCGAAATCAGCCAATTGCAAGCTTTATCGGGAAATGTTTTCAGTTCTTTGATTGACGAGGAGTTTACGGCCTTGCCTCAGTGGATAAAACGACTGATTTCATACGGTAGTTTTTTGGCATCCTTATCAGGTTCGGGAACGGCCTGCTTCGCCCTTTTTGAGAGGGAAGAGGAGGCGGCCGCTTGTGTAGCGGATTTGTCAAGGCAAATGGAGCTGGATGGTCTGCCTTTCGATTTACACTTGACAAAACTGGTGACGAAAACAAGGAATAATTGACAGCGGGCAGATCTACTTATATAATCTTTCTGCTATGGAAAAACGGAGGTGTATCTAATGTCCAAGATGACTTATCAGCCTAAGAAGAGACAACGCTCTCGTGAACACGGCTTTAGAAAAAGAATGAGAACTGCGTCCGGCAGAGATGTTTTAAGAAGAAGAAGACTGAAAGGTCGTAAACAACTCTCCGCCTAAGACTGAAGGCCGAAAACTTCGGTCTTTATTCATTTTCGCTGCAAACGAAAATGAATAAGAAGGAACAGCATGAAAAAAAGTGAAAGCATTAAATTGAATCGAGAATTTTCTGCTGTTTGCCAACGTGGACGAAAGTATAATGGTAGATATCTGAGCCTTTTTGTTCGCAAGAACAGATTTGGACAAAAGCGTGTTGGGTTTGCGACAAGTCGCAGGTTTCCCAATGCGGTGACCAGAAACAGAGCGAAAAGGGTGCTGCGCGCGTTGTATCAAGAACTGGAAGCCGGCATAGTGCCCGGAAGTGATGTGATAATACTTATGAAAGTCCTTGTTGAACCAGGGTTTACTGCTCTTCGACAGGATCTTTCAGATTTACTCACAGAAGCGAAATTGTTGGAAGATTAGACCATGCGCACTTTTTTAATTCGTATGGTTCGTTACTATCAACGGCGCATTTCACCAAGCAGACCGCCCAGGGGTCGTTTTATACCTACCTGTTCACAGTATACGATTGAAGCTTTGGAAGAATATGGCGTAGTAAAGGGCTTGGTTAAAGCCATTTGGCGGGTACTGCGCTGTAACCCTTTTGGTGGCAGCGGTTATGATCCCGTCATTAAGAAGGATCACTGAGAGAGGATAAAGACTCATGCAAATACAGTTAGTTCCGGTTATA
>CAYFRY010000001.1:22493-28772 GCA_964345665.1 uncultured Oscillospiraceae bacterium | reverse complement strand
GGGGACCTTGGCTTATGCGCCGAGATCAGGCGGTCAGTTTATTGATATGTCCATCCATGACATTGACCTCATCCGTTGGCTGACCGGATCTGAGCCTAAAAAACTATGGGCGATCGGTGGCTGTTTTGAATTTCCCCAGTATGCGGAATGGGAGGACGGAGATAACGTCTCTTGTCTCTTACAGTGCGAAAATGAAGCCATGGCCTTCGTGTATGCCGGACGTACGGCCGCGCACGGTTCGGCCGTGGAAACTGAAATTGTCGGAACACACGGTACTTTACGGATTGCGGCCACACCCTCCGACTCTTTGCTTGAAGTCATGAGCGAACACGGTGTGGTAAGAGAGTGCTATCAGGATTTCATCACGCGCTGGCACGGTGCCTACATCAATATTATTGAAGAATTCTGCGACTGTGTTGTAAACAAGCGTCCGGCTACGCCCAATGTGTTGGACGGGACTCGGTCAACGCGTATTGCTTATCGTTGTAAGGAGTCCTTTCTGAAAAATGAACTTCTGGAAGTCTGAGAAGTCTGATTAGTAAAAAAATTTTCAAAGCTTTAATAATTAGTACAAACTAAGAGAGTCGTTGTTAATTTGAACAAAATGCGTTTGCTTTTGAGAAAAAATTGCTATATAATATCCTTTGTAAACGTTTCCAAAATGGGTACGGGTAAGCAGTATTAATCAAAGAAACTGTGAGCCACATTATGAAAAAGGGAGGCAACCCCTAAAAGTTGCCATAATATATGGAGGTATTTTATGAAAAAAAGACTCGTAGCATTCTTAACAGCCACGTTTGTTGCTGCGACCCTGTTGATGGGTTGTGCAGGCGGACAAACAACGGCAGCGAAAGCCGGCGAAACCGCCGCTGCAACTGAAGCGGCTCCTGCAACCGGTCAGAAAATCGGTTATGCCATCAATAACATGAACGATACGTTCCAAACCTTTGTTAAAGATGCCGCAGAAGCCAAGGCTAAAGAATTAGGTTACACCCTGCAAGTCACCGATTGTAACGAAGACATCATTCGTCAACAAGACGCGGTAAAAGCGTTTATTACCGATCAGGTTGCAGCAATTATCGTCGTTCCCGTCGATACATCAGGTATGGAACCTATTACCCAGCTTTGTCAAGAAGCTAAGATCCCTGTGATTTATGTCAACAGAAATCCGTTCGGCCTGGATGAAGCCAGTGTACCCGAAGGCGCTTACTTTGTAGGCTCCAAAGAGTATGTTGCGGGTGAACTGCAAGCCACTCAAGGTGTTAAAGACCTCGCAGGCGTAACCGGCGGTTATGTTGTTCTGCAAGGTATTCTCGGTAACGAGGCGACCACCATGCGTACACAAGCGGTTCACGATGTTTTAGGTAAAGAACTGCCCAATCTGAAGTTCCTCGCGGAACAAACCGGTGGCTGGCAGAAAGACCAAGGCGTCACCATCACCGAAAACTGGCTCACCAACTACGGCGACGAACTGAAAGCTGTTTTTGCCAACAATGACGAAATGGCTATCGGTGCCAGCAACGCACTCGTCAGCGCAGGCCGTGAAGACGTTAAAGTTTACGGTATCGACGCGACGGTTGACGGCGTACAGGCTGTTAAAGACGGAACGCTCGCCGCCACCGTTTTCCAAGACTCCACCGGCCAAGGCGCAGGTGCTGTCCAGGTTGCGGTTGATGTAGCCACCGGTAAAACCGTTTCTCCTTTGACCATGGTCGACTATGTCCTGGTTACCTTGGACAACGTAGACGAATTTATTAAATAAGATCGTAGCGGTCTAGCGTAGAGAGCCATCCCCGATGGCTCTTTATTGCACCTAAAACAAAAGGGAGACTAGCGATGAAAGTACAAGAAAAACAAAACAATAAAGCGGAAGTCATTCTGGAGATGAAGGATATTGTCAAAACCTTCCCGGGTGTTAAAGCTTTGAAAGGGGTTGACTTTGAACTGCGCGCAGGCGAGGTTCACGCGCTCATGGGAGAAAACGGAGCGGGTAAATCAACCTTGGTAAAATGCCTTATCGGCATTCAGGCCCCGACCAGCGGCCAAATTATCTTCGACGGAAATGAGTTGGGTGAATATAACACCACCCAGGCTCTGCACATGGGGATGGCCATGGTGCACCAGGAGCTTTCACCGATTCTTGATAAATCGCTTATGGAAAATATTTGGCTCGGAAGAGAGCCCATGAATAAACTCAATTTAATTGATTACAAAAAAATGTATCGAATGACCATAGATGCTTTGAAGGTGGTCGGTTTGGATACGGATCCCAGAACGCTGATGCGCGAGTTGACTGTTGCGAAGATGCAAATGGTCGAAATTGCGAAAGCGATTTCTTATAACGCGAAATTGATTATTATGGACGAGCCCAGCTCAGCGATCACCGAACAGGAAGTAGGTCAGCTCTTTAAAGTCCTGCGCGACTTGCGTGATAAGGGCACGGGTATCATCTACATCACACATAAAATGGCGGAAGTGGAACAGATTTGCGACCGTGTGACCGTCTTACGTGACGGTGAATACATCGCTACACATAATGTGAGCGAAGTGACACAACAAGTCTTGATCAGCGAAATGGTAGGTCGTGAAATAACCGAAATGTTCCCTAAAATCCAAGTTCCGATCGGAGAGACTATCCTTGAAGTTCGTAATCTGAGCGATGGAAAAACCTTCAAAGACGTCAGCTTCGAAGTCAAGCGTGGAGAAATCTTTGGCATTGCGGGCTTAGTCGGCGCGGGCCGTACAGAAATTATTGAAACGATTTTCGGCATTCGTCCTAAAGTGAGCGGCCAAATATTAATTAATGGCGTTGAAGTCAATATCCGTCGCCCTGAAGACGCGATTGAACACGGCATGGCTCTGCTGACAGAAGATAGAAGGCAGACCGGTATTTTTCCCATCCTTAGTGTAGCCGACAATATGATTATGGCTCAGGTAAAGAGCTTCTCGAATTTCACCGGCCTTTTGGATAAGTCCGGTGTGAAATCTAAATGTCAGCAATATGTAAATGATTTAGAAGTTAAAACACCGAGTTTAGAACAACAAATTCAATTTCTTTCGGGAGGTAACCAGCAAAAGGTTCTGATTGCCCGTTGGTTGATGACCGAACCGGAAATTCTTTTCTTGGATGAGCCGACCAGAGGAATTGACGTTGGTGCTAAAGCTGAAATTCATAAACTCCTGGGTGTTTTGGCGAAAGAAAATAAGGCGGTCATTATGATTTCTTCGGAGCTGCCTGAAATTCTGGGTATGAGTGATCGCATCATGGTCGTATCGGAAGGTCGTGTCACCGCGATTACACATAATGAAGAAACCACAACGCAAGAAGTCATCATGGGCTATGCGTCTATTAGTAAGTAAGAGGTAGAAGATATGGAAAAAGGTACAGTAGCACTTTCCAAAGAAAAGTTCGATTTCGTAAAAGTACTAAAAAAATACGCAATCGTCTTTGTCATGTTTTTGCTGATTATTTTTATCAGCGTTATCAACCCGAAGTTTTTACTTCCTTCGAATATTTTGAATACCTTGGTGCAGACGTCCATTTACGGAATTATGGCCCTCGGTTTGACATTCATTATTATCACAAAGGGCATTGACCTTTCCGCCGGATCTATTGTGGCCCTGGCGGGTGTTGTAGCGGCCAGTGTAGGTCAAGCCGCCGATGCGATGCCGAAGTATTTTCCGAATTTACCGGAAATGCACGTCATCGTGCCCGTAGCGGTGGGTCTGCTGATGGGTATGCTCTGCGGCCTGATTAACGGTTCCCTCGTGGCCTTTACCGGGATTCCTCCCTTTATCGCCACTTTGGGTATGACAACCATTGCGCGCGGCTTTGCCCTGATTTATACAGGGGGTCAACCGATCAGTCGCCTTACCAAGTCCATTAACTTTTTGGGGCAAGGTACGATTGGCGGCTTCCTTCAGATTCCCATTCTGATTTACGTAATTCTTATATTTGTATGTTGGATCCTTCTGCATCACACGCGCTTCGGAACCTATTGCTTTGCTATCGGTGGTAACGTCAGAGCGGCTGAAGTTTCCGGTATCAATGTTAAGAAATATTTGATTAAAGCTTATGTGCTGGAAGGTTTCCTTTTAGGCGCAGCCGCTATTGTTTACCTGGGTCGTACGGGCTCCATGCATCCCGCCGCGGCAACCGGTTACGAGCTTACCGCTATTGCGGCCACTACCATTGGCGGAACCTCTCAATCCGGTGGTGCGGGAACCATTTGGGGTGCTGTGGTCGGTGCTTTGATTATCTCTATCCTGCGTAACGGTATGACCTTGATGAACGTCAGCAGTTATTGGCAAAACATCGCTGAAGGCGTCATTATCATCGTAGCCGTTATTATCGATATGAGAAAAGTAAAAACCAAAAAATAAAATTAAAACTAATTTAAACGAGTAAAGAAAGGTCAAACCATATGTCAAGAGTAAAATTTGGTGTTGTAGGAACAGGCCGTATCGGTCGTCTTCATGTTGAAAATTTAACGAACTTAGTCCCTGAAGATGAAGTTGTCGCAGTGGCGGACCCTTTTATCGATAAGTCGAGAGAATGGGCCGAAGGGATGGGAATTCCTTACATTTACGACAATTACCAAGCGCTCTTGGATAATCCGGAAGTTGAAGCCGTCATCGTGGCCAGCTCAACAGATACGCACGCGGAGATATCCATTGCAGCCGCCAAAGCAAAAAAACAAATTTTTTGTGAAAAACCTGTTGATCGTGATGTCGAAAGAATCAAGGAAGTCTTGGCAGCCGTTGAAGAAGCGGGTGTTCTCTTCCAAGTCGGCTTCAACCGCCGTTTTGACCATAACTTTAAAAAGGTGGCGGATGTGGTTAAATCCGGTGCCATCGGAGAGCCCCACATCATTAAAATTACGTCCAGAGACCCTGCCCCGCCGCCGGTGGAGTACATCAAGGTTTCCGGTGGTCTTTTCAATGACATGATGATTCATGACTTTGATATGATGCGCTATCTGAGCGGTAGCGATGTCGTTGAAGTAACCGCTAAGGGCAGCGTCTTGGTAGACCCGGCTATCGGTGAAGCCGGCGATATCGACACCGCTATTGTGACTTTAAAAATGGCCAATGGCGCTTTGGGCGTTATTGATAACAGTCGTCAGGCGGTTTATGGCTATGACCAACGTGTCGAAGTTTTCGGCTCCAAGGGTATTGCTAAAGCCGAAAACGACAAACCGACCACGGTTGAGGTCAGCACGGCGGAAAATGTCACGACGGATAAAATTCCCTATTTCTTCTTGGATCGATACACCGGAGCCTTTGTCGAGCAGTTTAAATACTTTATCGCAGCGGTTCGCGGTGAAGGCGAATTGCTCGTCGACGGTCTGGATGGCCTGCGTTCGGTTGAAGTTGCTGAAGCGGCTACACGTTCCCTCAAAGAAGGACGGACCATTACGCTTTAAAAATAAGGAGGGTTAAAAATGGCAGACCGCGTTAGACTCACAATGGCGCAAGCGCTCGTCCGTTTTTTAGACAATCAATATGTCGAGCAAGACGGAGTTGAAAATAAATTTGTGAATTCCATTTTCGGTATTTTCGGCCACGGTTGTGTAACCGGTGTGGGTGAAGCCTTGGAATTCACAGATCATAAATTACGTTTTCTACAAGGGAAAAACGAACAATCCATGGCCTTAGCGGCTATGGCTTATGCTAAACAGAAAAACAGAAAAGAAATCATCCCCTGCGTGTCTTCTATCGGACCGGGTGCGACCAATATGGTGACCGCGGCTGCTTGCGCGACCGCGAACCGTATCCCGCTCCTGCTTTTTCCCGGTGACACTTTCGCCTGCAGACAACCGGATCCCGTTTTGCAGCAATCCGAAATTTTTGATTCGGTGGGTACGACGGTCAACGATTCCTTTAAAGCGGTTTGCCACTACTTTGACCGCATCAATCGTCCGGAGCAACTGATGTCGGCTATGATTAACGCGATGCGTGTTTTGACCGATCCCGCCGATACGGGTGCAGTCTGTATTGCCATGCCGCAAGATGTGGAAGCGGAGTCTTATGATTATCCGGTCTATTTCTTTGACAAGCGCGTCTGGCATTTGGACAGAAGACCGCTGACCGATGCACAGGCCGGTCGTGCGGCAGAACTTATTAAGGCCAGCAAGAGACCGCTCATGATTTTAGGCGGCGGTGTGAAGTACTCCGCAGCCGGAGATGCATTTAAAGCTTTCGCAGAAAAACACGGTATTCCTTTCGGTGAAACACAAGCCGGAAAGGGGCTTTTACCTTGGGACCACAAGCTTAACC
>CAYFRY010000001.1:21745-22483 GCA_964345665.1 uncultured Oscillospiraceae bacterium | reverse complement strand
AGTATGATTCCGTGGAACAATCCGCTTAATTTGGGTGGTATCGGTGTAACCGGAACTGGCGCAGCGAATCACTTCGGCTCAAAAACAGACCTTGTTATCGGTGTGGGTACACGCTTCAGTGACTTCACGACTTGTTCCAAATGGCTTTTCCAAAACCCCGATGTTAAGTTCGTTTCGTTAAACATTTGTCCTTTCGACGCTTACAAGATGAATGCGGAAGCCATCATCGGTGACGCGCGCGAGGGTTTGAAGAAAATATCCGAAGCTTTAGGTGGCTACGCGGTCGATTTGGCTGCCGAAGTCGCTGAGCAGAAGGCCAAGTGGGATGCGGAAGTGGACCGTTTGGGAAGCTTGGAAAGTCCGGAAGGTCTTGTTCAAACCGCAGTGGTTCGTACGATTAATGCATCCATGGAAGACAAGGACATCGTAGTTTGTGCCGCAGGCAGTTTACCCGGCGATCTTCAGCGTATGTGGCGCCCCGGAGACAGTGCCAGCTATCACGTGGAGTACGGCTACAGCAACATGGGCTATGACCTCAACGGTGCTTTGGGTGTGAAGATGGCCAGTCCTGAGTCTGAAGTCTTTGCCATGGTCGGTGATGGCGGCTATCTGATGCTGAATGCTGAAGTTTATACGGCGGTACAGGAAGATTTAAAAATCAATATCTGCCTCTTTGATAACTACGGTTGGGGCTGTATTGAAGATTTACCGAACAATAAGGGCGGTAACAGCTACGGT
>CAYFRY010000001.1:20581-21735 GCA_964345665.1 uncultured Oscillospiraceae bacterium | reverse complement strand
TTATACCGTACGTACCATGGACGAATTGCATGAGGCTCTCAAGGAAGCCAGAAATGAGACGCGTCCCGTTCTCTTTGATATCAAGGTAGTGCCGGGCTCGATGAGTGATGGTTACGGTTCTTGGTGGCGTGTCGGTGTGGCTTCGGTATCCAATGGACCGCGCGTGCGTGAGGCCTATGCGGAAATGCAAAGCTTTATTAAGCAAGCGCGTGATTATTAATTTGAATTACTTTTGAGATTAAAGAGGTATAAACATGTTAAACAAAGAAAAAGTAAAATTGGCGATCGCTCCTATTGCATGGACGAATGATGACATGCCTGATTTGGGTGCGGAGAACACCTTTGAGCAATGCGTCAGCGAGATGGCCTTGGCAGGCTTCACAGGCAGTGAAGTGGGGAACAAATACCCTTCCGATCCGGCCGTCTTGAAACCCATGCTCGACATCAGAGGTCTTCAAATCTGTAACCAATGGTTCTCCTCTCTCGTCTTTTCAGAAGGAGTGGAAGTGACTTTGGAAAATTTGAAAAAACAGTTGGCCTTCCTGAAAGCCATGGGTGCAAGTGTTATCGGCGCCTCAGAGCAGGGTAATTCCGTTCAGGGCAAAGACCTGCCTGTCTTTGACGCCAAGCCGGTTTTGAATGATGAGGAGTGGAAGCTTTTCGCAGACGCTATTAACCGAATGGGAGAGATTGCCAAGGCGGAAGGTTTTAAATTTACTTATCACCACCATATGGGAACCTGTGTTCAAACACGCGAAGAAACCAGGCGTTTCTTGGAGATGACCAATCCCGAAACGGTTTCCTTGCTCTTTGATACCGGTCACTTCGCCTTCTCGGGTGAAGACCCGCTGGAATGCCTGAAAGAATTCGCACCGCGTGTCAAACATGTGCACTTAAAGGACATTCGTCCGGAAGTCGTCTCCAAGGCGAAAGCTGAGGGATGGTCCTTCTTGCAGGCCGTTCGCGCAGGCGCCTTTACCGTTCCCGGTGACGGTGCGATCGATTTCGAGCCGATTTTCAAAGTCTTAGCCGAGCATGATTATGAAGGCTGGATGGTTGTGGAAGCGGAGCAGGATCCGGCGAAAGCCAATCCCTTCGTCTATGCCAAAAAGGCCAGACAGTATATCGCAGAAAAAACAGGGCTTTAAGGCCTA
>CAYFRY010000001.1:11621-20571 GCA_964345665.1 uncultured Oscillospiraceae bacterium | reverse complement strand
GTAAAAACTGCAGATGTATATTAAAGGGAAGCCCGTCTTAGATAACGGCTATAACGTCATCACGGCGATGGACGGCGTCCATTCGGACGCTTTGATGGATAATGATATTTTGAAAATGACCAAGGGGCAGCGTGTTACGGAAGAGATGCCTCTCGAGCGCGCATACCTGCTGACTTATGGTGAGATTGAACTGTACTGGGGTGATGAAGTGAAAGTTATCGATCGCCCGAACTGCTTCGATTATTCACCTTGGGTTTTACACGTCGATAAAACGGTCAAAGTTGAAATCGTAGCGCTTTCGGATGATGTGGAAATCTGCATCTCCAGAACCGATAACGAGAATACCTTTGATGCCAAGCTTTACACGCCGGAAGAGTGCCGTTCCGAGATGCGCGGTGAAGGAACCATGAATGAGACCTCCACGCGTATAGTACGCACGGTTTTTGACAACAGCAATGCACCCTATGCGAACTTGGTTATCGGTGAAGTCATCGGTTTCCCGGGTCGCTGGTCCAGTTACCCGCCGCACCATCATCCGCAACATGAAGTTTACTACTACACACTTTGTCCTCCCTATGGCTATGCACACGGCGAGTGTGGGGACGCAGTTTATAAGCTCTACGAAAACGATGCGGTTTTAATCAGGGAAGGCGAAGTGCACTGCCAAGCGGCCGCACCGGGTTATGCGCTTTGGTACCTCTGGGTTATTCGTCATTTGGATGACAATCGTTACGTCACCCCGACCTTTATAGAAGAGCACAGATGGGTACAAGACAAAACGGCGACCTTCTGGCCCGAGAAGACTTACGATAAGTGGTGAGCAAGGAATAAAGAGTAAGGCTTATGGTAACCATAAAAGATGTGGCCAAAGCAGCAGGCGTCTCCTACGCAACGGTTTCCCGTGCGCTCAATAATGTGAGCGGCACTAAAGACAGTACTGCGAAGCGCATTAAAGCCTTAGCCGATCAGATGGGTTACCAACGCAATACGCTGGCTGCAGGCCTGGTCACTAAGCGAACAAATACCATTGGCTTCATTTTGCCTGAAATCAGCAACCCTTTCTTTACGAAAATACTGGATGCAATCAGTGCGGTGGCAGACGATTATGACTTCACCGTGCTGGTTTGCAGCACGGCTTGGGATATTCAGAAAGAAGAAATCGAGCTGGCCAGGCTGCGTGAACGCAGGGTAGACGGCATCTTGCTCTATCCCTCTTCAGATGAATCCGTTAATGCAGAGCGATTGTCTTCTATGAACATACCGACCGTTGTTTATGGAGAAGTGTTCAGCGCTTCTGAAGAACAGTCTGAAACGAATATGAATATCGTTGTTGATAACATTTCAGCCGGACGCTTGGCAACGGAACATCTCTTAGCCTGTGGCTATCAACGCCTTGCCTTCATAGGCGGACCGGAGCGGTCTGCTTCAAGTGCCGATCGCTTGCGAGGCATGCGTGCTTATATGCAGGAGCGTGAGCTTGAGTTGGATGAAAGTCTGGTCAGTGAAGAGAAGTACAGCATTGAGAGCGGTTTTGAGCGATGCGATCGGCTTTTATCTCTGCCGGATGCTAAAAGGCCGGATGCCTTTATTTGTGGCAATGACTTGATTGCCTTAGGTGCGATGCAGGCGGTGGCCGACTCACCTTATAAACTCGGTGAAGACATCGGTATTATCGGTTTTGACGATGTGCCTTATGCTTCTTTGCCACAAATACAACTTAGTACCGTCAAAATTCCTTGTAAGGAAATGGGAGAAACCGGCATGCGGATGCTTCTCCAAGCCATTTTGGAGAAAGAGGACCTTCAGCGTCCTGTCGGTCCTTTTGCCAAAGTGCTTTTCCCCAGTTTGATACAACGCCAAACGACGAAAGGAGGAAGAAGATGAACCTATCTGTCGCCTTAGGACAGAGGCAAGAAAATTTTGAAATTGCCGAAGATAGGCTGATTGCTGTCTTAGAGCAAAATGATGTGGAGACGGGCCTCACAGGTGCAGCCTGTGTGGAAGCTTCTTTAAAAAATCCGATTGGCAGTCTGCACTTGAAGGAGAGGGTTTCACCCGGAGAAAAGATTGTCTTGATTACGTCTGATGTCACAAGACCTTTGCCTTCCTATCTGGTTTTACCTGCGATATTGGATGAGCTTTCTGCGGCCGGTTGCAAGGACGAAGACATCACGGTGGTTTTCGCTTTGGGAAGTCATCGCTTTCATACCGAGGAAGAAAAACGCAAGCTCGTGGGTGAAGCCGTGTACAAACGTGTGCGCTGTATAGACGGCGATATGTCGGATGTCGTCCATTTGGGCACGACCCGAGGCGGAACGCCGGTTGATGTTGTGCGTGTGGTTGCCGAAGCGGACAGGCGTATCGGAATCGGGAACATCGAGTACCATTATTTTGCCGGCTATAGTGGCGGCGCGAAGGCGATTATGCCGGGTGTTTCTACACGTGAGGCCATTCAAGCGAATCACAGCCGAATGGTGGAAGAGGGTGCTTTTGCCGGAAATATTGACACGAATCCCGTGCGTATGGATATTGAGGAAGCGGTGGGCCGTTACTGTCCTCTTGATTTCATTGTGAATGTGGTTCTGGACGAACATAAAAACATCATTTACTGCGCCAGCGGTGACTACATAAAAGCGCATCGTGCGGGCTGTGAGTTTTTAGACGGTCTTTATCGTAAAGAGATTCCGAAACGTGCCGATATCGTCATCGTTTCCCAAGGCGGCTCGCCTAAAGATTTGAATCTTTATCAGACTCAAAAGGCGCTTGATAATGCCAAACATGCGGTCAAGCAAGGCGGCATCATTATTCTTGTCGGTTCTTGCGCCGAAGGCATGGGCGAGCACGTGTTTGAGGAATGGATGACTCAGGCTGAAAAGCCGGAAGATTTGACACGACGTATCAAGGAAGAGTTCAAATTGGGCGGCCATAAAGCCGCAGCCATTGCCATGGTTTTAGAGAAGGCGGAAGTCTATTTGGTTTCAGACATGACGGATGATTTTGTGAAATCTATTTTTATGACGCCTTTTGCCAGCGTTCAAATGGCGCTCGATAAGGCTATAGAAAAATTGGGTAAAGAAGCGGAAATCATTGTCATGCCTTACGGCGGCTCAACGCTGCCGCATTGTCCCGAAACAGAGTGATTTACCGGGGACCTGAAACAGGCGGTTTCCCGGATCAATATATGAAAAAAACATAAACACATGGAGGTTTAAGATGAGTAAAGTAAAAGTCGGTGTAGCAGGTTATGGCGTAATCGGTCAGCGTCTGGCAGATGGCGTGGCGAAGCAGGAAGATATGGAGCTCGTAGGCATTGCGGATATCGCGCCAACCCTTTCCGTGCGTGCTCTAAAAGAAAAGGGCATGCCCTACAATCTGTATCTGGTTGACGGTGCGGATAAGAGCAAGTTTGATGAGCTGGGTATTCCCGTGTCCGGCACTTTTGAAGATCTGGTAAATAAAGTAGACATCATGCTTGACTCTGCGCCCGGCGGTGTCGGAGCGAAAAACAAGGAAGTCTATGAGCGCCTCGGTAAAAAGGCTGTCTTCCAAGGTGGAGAGAAGAATAGTGTAGCGGATGTCCTACCGTAGACTGCCTGGATCGCGCTTACGGCCTAGAAAAAGTGGCCCTTACCATTAGTCGCAGAGTCGCGGATCCCGGTGACTACCATCGTGGCTTGACCAATGCTT
The DNA here is from genome assembly GCA_964345665.1 of uncultured Oscillospiraceae bacterium. Taxonomy (GTDB): domain Bacteria; phylum Bacillota; class Clostridia; order Saccharofermentanales; family Fastidiosipilaceae; genus JAXGQD01. The sequence continues at coordinate 16,884 of CAYFRY010000001.1, read as the reverse complement.
TACAAATGGAAAAGGCGCCCAGCCATCAAGCCGTTGACCTGATGACCATCATGCCTCACGTGGATGCCACCGGCATTCTGGTTCATACCCCCGTTACGCACGGACACATCATCACGGTATTGGCTAAAGGTAAAGAAAAAATCACCCGAGATATGGCGCTCGAAGCGTTCAAGAAGCATGACCGCATTCGCATGGTCAAGATTGACGACGGTTTCCTCGGTAACGCCTCTCTCTTCCGTTATGCCAGAGATTTAGGCAATCCGCGCGGTGATATGTATGAAATTGCAATCTGGGAAGACAGCATTGTGGAAAGCGGCGACGATATCATGTTTGCCATTAACATTCCGCAAGAAGCGGTCACCATTCCCGAGTCCATCGATGCGGTGCGTGCTGCGATGAAGATGCAAACAGATCGTGAAAGCGGAACGGCCGAGACCAATAAATACTTGGGGTTGGGAAGATGGAAATAAAAATGCGTGCACTGAAGGACTGCCCGCTCCAAGGTAAAACGGTGCTCTTGCGCCTGGATATCAATTCGCCCTTGGACCCGCAGACCAAGAAAATCGTCAATGAAAATCGCATCAAGAAGAGTCTGCCTACCCTGCGCTACCTGATGGAGCAGAAGGCGAAGACGGTCTTGATTGCCCATCAAGGCGACACGCTGGACTATCAGAATTTGATTCCTATGGCTGAGCATGCTGAAAAGCTCTCAGCCCTCTTGGGAACTAAGGTCGGCTATATTGACGACGTCTGTGGTCCTGCCGCTCTGGAGGCGGTGAAGGCGCTGTCGGAAGGTGAAATGATTCTGCTCGGCAACCTGCGTTATCTGGCGGAAGAAATGTCCAGTTTTGAAACGGTCGTGAAATTGACCCCGGCCGAAATGACCAAGACCTGGCTTGTGCGCAGTTTGGCCCCGGTCTGTGATTTTTACGTCAATGAAGCGTTCTCGGCGGCGCATCGCGCCTGCCCCTCCATGGTGGCTTTCCAGGAAGTGCTGCCTACGGCAGCCGGCGAACTGCTTATGCAGGAGTACTCCGCTCTGAGTACGGTACTGAACGGTGCGAAAAAACCCTCCATCTTCGTCTTGGGTGGCGCGAAGATTTCGGATGCCTTCGGCATGATGGAACAGGTTTTGGCCAACGGTACGGCGGACCGCATTCTTACGACAGGTGTCACCGGAGTGGTCTTCCTCTTGGCTAAAGGTTTGAAAATCGGCCGAAAGTACGAACAGTGGCTGGCGGACAAGGATTTTATGGGTTTTGTCGCTCCGGCCAAAGAATACTTGGAGAAGTACGGTAATCGTATTGAGATGCCTCAAGATTTGGCTTATGCGGAAGACGGTGTAAGAAAAGAACTGGACGTCACGGCCTTGCCCCTGGACGAAGCCTCATTTCTGGACATCGGTTCCAAAACGATTGCTCGCTATGCTGAAATTCTGGCCGGTGCGCAGACGATTTTCGCCAACGGACCGGCGGGCGTCTATGAAGAGGAGCTCTTTGTCAACGGCACGAAGGGGGTTTGGGAAGCGGTGGCCCAATCTTCCGCCTATTCGGTTATCGGTGGCGGTGATACGGTCAGCTCGGCTTCCAAATTCATTGACCTCAAAGACATCAGCTATGTTTGTACGGCCGGCGGCGCCATGGTGCGTTTTATGACGGGAAAACCTTTGCCCTTGGTTAAGGCTATGGAAGAGGCCTGGGCACGCGATAAGCAAGCATAAGGAAGGAAAGAAGATGGATAAAAAAGACTTACTTGAACTACGTCGTTTTGCGGCCGAAATCAGGCTGGAGACGCTGAAAGAAGTAGCTACCAGAGGCTTCGGGCATTTGGCCGGATCACTCTCGGTGGTCGACCTTTTAGCCGTTTTGTATGGCAAAGAGATGCGCTACGATCCGAAAAACCCCGACTGGGACGGCCGTGACGTTTTAGTCATGTCCAAAGGTCATGCGGGCCCTGCAGTTTACGCCAGCTTGGCGTTGAAGGGCTTTTTCTCCATGGAAATGCTGAAAACGCTGAACCAGCCGGGAACCAAACTCCCCAGCCATTGTGACCGTAAACTTACCCCGGGTATTGATATGACAACGGGTTCCTTAGGACAGGGCACCTCAACTGCTATGGGTATGGCTCTCGGTTTCAAGCTGGACAAGAAGGACAATCGTGTCTATCTGGTGGTCGGTGACGGCGAGTGTAACGAAGGGCAGGTTTGGGAGGCCGCTTTGTTCGCCGCCCAACAAAAACTCGACAATCTGATTTTATTTGTTGATGACAACGGTAAACAGCTTGACGGTTACACCGATGATATTTTGGCTCTGGGTGCTATTGATAAGAAATTCGAAGAGTTCGGCTTCTTCGCCCAAAGCATTGATGGGAATAGCGTTGAAGAGCTGGTTGCCGCTATTGACAAGGCGAAGGCGACTAAGGGTAAACCTTCCTGCATCGTTCTAAAAACGATTAAAGGTAAAGGCCTAAGTGAATTGGAAGATATGTTGCTCAATCACCATATTCAAATCGGTGCGGATTTCGCGGAAAGAGCGGAAGCCGAGTTAAGCGCGGCATTGAAGAAAGCAGAGGAGGAACTGGCCAATGTTTAAAGTCATCTATGATGGAAGTCCTGAAACGGTGCAACATAAATCGGTTTTTGCCGATACAGTGCAAGCACTTTCTGCGGAAGATTCGGATATCATCTACTTGGACGCAGACCTTATGAACTCTTCCGGAACCTATAAATTCTGGAAAGAGCACCCCGAGCGTGTTGTAAACTGCGGTATTTCCGAAGCCAACATGGTCGGTGTGGCTGCGGGTCTTTCGGCTGTCGGTAAGAAACCCTATGTTCACACTTTCGGACCTTTCGCCTCCAGACGTTGCTACGACCAAGCTTTCTTATCCGTGGCTTATGCAGGAAACAGCGTGCGCATCTTCGGTTCGGATCCCGGCGTGCAGGCGGCCTTTAATGGCGGCACTCACATGCCCTTCGAAGACATGGCTTTGATGCGTGCAGTACCCGAGTCTGCGGTTTTCGATCTTGCTGACGGTGTGCAATTGGCCGCTGTTTTGCGCTTGATTAAAGATCGTAAAGGCCTGAGCTATCTGCGTTCGACTCGTAAAAATTATAAAAAGATTTATTCTGAAGATTCTCAGTTTGAAATCGGCAAAGGTAATGTCTTACGTGACGGTAAAGATCTGACCATTATTGCCTGTGGTATGATGGTTTCGGAGGCCTTGGCCGCGGCTGAAATCCTGGCGAAAAAAGGAATTGATGCCCGAATCATCGATATGTTTACGGTCAAACCCATTGATAAAGATTTGGTCATTGCTGCTGCTAAAGAAACGGGCGCCATCCTTACTACTGAAAACCACAATGTGATCGGTGGTCTGGGTGATGCGGTCGCCTCGGTGCTTTTGGAAAACTGTCCTGTACCCATGATTAAGCATGGCGTTAACGATGTTTTCGGAGAAGTCGGTCCCGTAGACTACTTGGCGAAACGCTTCGGTCTGACGGCGGACGATGTGGTCTCCCAAGCCGAGAAGCTTTTGGCACGCAAATAAACTTGATTGCAGGTAGATATGAAGGACGAGGAGAAAATCGATCTTCAAAATCACAGACCCTTTAAGTACGATGCTTTTATCAGTTATCGCCATTGCGAGCCTGATCAAAGCATCGCTTTGCGTCTGCACGAATTAATTGAGCGTTTTCGTGTGCCGAAATCACTCCTGCGTGAGGGTGAAAGTAAAGCCTTTCGCCTCTTTCGTGACCGTGAAGAACTGACGACGAAGGAACTTTCGGACTCCATCGAGGAAGCACTGCGTTCTTCGGAATATTTGATTGTAATCTGCTCTAAACGTACGCCGCTATCCCCTTGCTGTGAACCTGATCAAGGTTGAACAGTACCGTATCGTGGCCGCAATGCTTCAAGTGACGTTCGGTGACTTAAAACAACGGGATAAGGAAAGACGTAATAAAAGGCTGATGAGTTTGAGCCTCATCGCGGCTGCAATTTTACTTGTTTTCGGCATTTTTATGTTTAATGCTTATGCGCAAGCCGATTCCGCCAGACGGGAAGCCGTTCAAAACAGCTCCGCTATGCTCATGAACAGGGCCTACCAAAGTCTGGACCAAGGCGATCGACTCAAGGCTATCCTGATTTGGGACAGTGAGAACTTCGAACTTGTCCAAAGTCTTCAAATCGAAGGCATTCTTCAATTTATCAGTTTTTCGGATGACAATCAGAAGCTTTATGTCGCCTTCAGTAACAATGAAGAGAACGTTTTAATGGCTTATCAAATTGCCGATAAAAGTGAAACACTGCGCATGAGCCTGCCCCACGGCATGCGCCAACTTATTCTGAATCCTCTTTTGGAACAAGCCTATGTTCTCTTTCAGGATCCGGAAGCGAGCGTCAGTTGTTCCGCCTTTGATTTAATAAGCGCTCGGAAACTTTATGACTTTCCCAATCCCGAGCGGACGGAGAATGACGTGTTGCCACAGCTTCACGAGAAGTATCAAAGGATGCAACTTTCTCCGGACGGCCTGAATCTTCTCCTTCATAACGGCAGCGCAATACGTCTTTTTGAACTCCAAAACAGCAAGCAAGGCTTCATGATTCCTGTCGAAAACTGTGAATCCATGCTCTTTACTGAAGAGGGCCGATATTTCTACACCCTTGGCCGAGAAGTTTCCCTGATAGACGGTAGGGGAAAACAAGTCCTCCGTTTTCATCAAGCGACGGACGGAAGAGAATTGAAGCGTATCAGCTTGCCGGGAGAAGTTTACAAGATGTTCTTAGGTAAGGAGAAGCGGCTCTTCCTCTCTTTGACGGACGGCAGTCTTTTACGACTTGAGGACAATCAAGTGCTTGAAGCGGCAATTCCGCTTTCTGAAAGTCCTTTGGACGAACTGTATGTCTCGGATGACGGACGCTATCTTGCGGCGCTACTCAGAAAAGAGCAAGTGATTAAAGTCCTTGCTGAAGATGACAGGAACATGGGCGAGCCCATTCCGGCCCAATTGTTGGCCTTCAGCGGCAATCGCCGTTTTGCCCTTTATTATTCGGATTCGGAATATCAAATAAGGGATCACAATAACAATCGGCTTATCGCCAAACTGCCCGACCCAAACCGCAGAAGCGATGTTTTCTTTCAGGATTTCAGCAAGGATACGCAGAACTACCGTTATGCGATAAGTAATACAGGCGAGTATTTTGCCGGCTTGAAAGCGTTACGGAGCCGGATTCTGATATTTTTCTCATGCAGAATGTACTGAAAG
>CAYFRY010000001.1:10342-11611 GCA_964345665.1 uncultured Oscillospiraceae bacterium | reverse complement strand
GTATGAGCAGCGCTACGAAACGAACACGGCCCTTCCTTACTTCACATTCACGACGGACGGACGTTATTTATATCTTCAGAGCATGGACGGACAAGTCCGCTTCTTGGATTTGGAGACCGGGAAAACGACAAAAGAAGCTCTTCTGCCGGAAGGTTTTCCGCGCAGGGTGCTTTTTTCGGAAGACGATCGGTATTTTGCCGTTAACTACAACACCGGAGTTTTTGAAATCTACCGATCGGACGATGCCGAGAAACGCTATGGAGGGAGCGGTGCGATCTTAGCACTTTTCCATTCGAATGATAACTTATCCTATAAGAGCGTTCATATCCATCACATAACGGATTGGTACAACGGGAACGAGCAAGAGGAATTTGAACTCAGCCGGACCCACCATGTGGCCGGTAGCTTTTTCGATGATACAGATCTCTATTTCCCCGATCAGGACCAGATGCTGCGTTTACGAAAAGGTGAAGCGAATTATTCGGCTATGCTTTACGACATGAAGAGTGGTGAAGTGCTCTTTAAAAGAGCCGTTACGATTAGGGACTTTCAAGTGCTGGGTTTCCTGAACGAGGAGGGTTCGGAATTGATCCTCAGCCAAAGCTATATCCGGAATTACGATATGGAATCTTTGGAAGAATACGCTTGACACCGCACTGCACGCTACCTTATGGGGGATGAGAAAATACTTGAGGAAGATGCTGAAAATTTGTTGGACTCTCGTGAATTAAGTGAAGCGGAGCTCTTGGATTTAGGAATATTGCAATAAACGAAGGGTCGAATTATGGAAGTTTGAAGAAAATATGACGAATTATGACGAAAAAGCAACAAATACCCTTGTATTAGAAAATGGTTTTGATAAAATACATTTATTCCACCACGCCTCTCCATGGAAGCGCACCCGGGTGGAATTTTCTTTTAGGCGAGCCGGACGGAGAGATTTCTTCCCGGACTCGTTTTTTGTTTTTGGGATTAGGGAGATAAGACAATGAAGAATAAAGGGCAAACGCTTAATCGAGGATACCGGTTTTTATGGAAAAAGCGTCTGCGTACACTCTACTATATTCTGGCTTTTTTGCTCAGTTTTGTCGGTAGCTATCAGGTTTATGCCGCTAAGGTCGAAGGCCTTTGGGAGCTTTCTACAAACATAGTAAACAGCGTGATTAAGCTTTTTTTGTTCTCTCCTACCGTAGGGATGGAACAAGTGGCTCCTCCCGCTTATGAATTGGCCACCTGGCTTGCTCCGATCGGTACGGTTTTGGGCTTTTT
>CAYFRY010000001.1:7881-10331 GCA_964345665.1 uncultured Oscillospiraceae bacterium | reverse complement strand
CATATAAAACAGTGGTTCAGACACAGAAAAAAGGCTCAGCTTTTAGTCATGGGTGAGGGCGACTTGGCTGAGAAGTTTCTATTGAATTGCCAAGCGGAGGACGAGAAGCAAAGATTAATCTATTTGATTGAGGATGGATACAATCCGGATGACTACTGGCATTTGGAAAAACGCGGCATTAAGGTTTTGGGTTTGGATTTTGAGCATCCGGCTTACGTAAAAAACCTTAGCTTTCTGAGGCGTTACCGTTTAAGAGAGGCGCAGGCCTTAATCAGTTTTGATGAAGAGCAGAAGGGTTTTGCCAAACTGGAAGCGCTGAATGCAATTTTTTCACAGATGGAGGGAAAACCTTTGAGCGCTTATGTGCGCAGTGAACAGGAAGAAACGAAGATGCTCTTACAGTCCCCAATCCTGTCTTGGAGCAATTTGGATCTTCATTTCTTTGATTTGGATGATTTACGAGCAAGACAGCTCTTACTCGTGGAACATTTTCCTATCCACCTCAGTACAGGTCTGCGCAGGGGCTGGTCCCCGGAAGACCTGAGTAGCGAAGGCCGGATTGCGAAAGCAATCGGGAACACGCATGTTTAGATTCTCGGTTTTGGCCGCTTGGGCCGCGCGGTTTTTAAGGAAGCCTGTAATTTGGCCTGTGTTAATCCATACGAAAAGTTGAGAATAACAATCGTCGATCAGTCTGCGGACCAGCGTTTCGATTACTTTTCAGCTCGCATCGATCCTTTAGACAAGGTTGTTGAGGTTCAGCTGATCAACGCCCACCTTGAAAGCAGGGCCCTACCTACCGCTCTTCGCGAAGCCTCCTCTGAAAAAGCCTTCAGCGCGGTGGTGTTTTGTCTTGAAGATACGCAGCTGAGTCTTCTCAGTTACGAACGTTACTTCGCACTTTGGTCCGAAGCGGAGCTGGCCTTTTATACACCCAATAGCAAGCAAACAGAAGCCTTGATGAGGGCCATAGAAAAGAAACGAGGTCCGTTCTATTGCTTCGGTTCGGATAAGGCGATTCTGACAAAGCACATGATTATTGATGAGGTGCTGATGCGCAGGTCGATTGATTTCAATGCCTATTACAATAGAGTGGCAGCGGAGCTGATGGGTTGGCCCACGGAAACGCTGAGTGCTCCGGAGCAGTGGCAAAAACTGGATACGCTGAAAAAAGAATCCAGCATGGCGCAAGCCATGCATAGGGTCGTCAAACTGAGCATTTTGGAGCGCGTTTGTCAATTGCCGAATTACCCGGATTCCGTCAGAGAATTATTGAATGAGTGGACGGCTGAACTGGAGGGACTTTCGACGGCAGAGCAAGTCAATTTAATCACACGGTATCCTCTGAAAAACTATCTCACCGCCTTGGAACATAGACGTTGGAACAATTTTCACTACATGCGCAATTTCGTTTTTGCCGAAGAAAAAAACTTGGAGCTTAAACAGCATGATTGTCTCATCGACGACTGGGACGAGTTTTTAGGGAGCAGGCAAAGAGAAAAAGCGATTTACGATTATCTTTCCGTTTTGTCTTTGACGGACTGAAGCCGCGTTGGCTCGTATTAAGCACAAAAGCTTGCGTTTTGTGACTAAAATTATGAAAAGCTTTTCATTCTGAGCTAATATTTCTTATAATAGCCTTTTAAATAGAATTGAAAGGCGTCATGCCTGCGGAGATTTAGACCTTAAAGGACGTCCAAAAACATTTTGAGGGAAAATCGAAGCGCTTCACTGATAAAAGAAAATGAAATGAACGAGCAATCAGGGTTTGGCATCGTTTGGCCCAAAGGAGAATGAAAGCATGAAAAAACAACTGATGTTAGGTAACGAAGCCTTCGCAAGAGGAGCTTATGAGGCCGGAGTTAAGGTCTCCTCAGCTTATCCGGGTACGCCCAGTACGGAGATTTCGGAGTATTTGGCCAAGTACAAGGAGGAGGTCTACTGCGAGTGGGCACCGAATGAAAAAGTAGCGATGGAAGTAGCCATCGGTGCCTCTATTTCAGGTGCACGTGCTCTTGCCTCGATGAAGCATGTCGGCTTGAACGTGGCGGCAGACCCGCTTTACACGGTTTCCTATATCGGCGTCAACGGCGGTCTGGTGGTCATCGTGGCGGACGATCCGGGCATGTATTCCTCACAAAATGAACAAGACAGCCGTATGGTCGCCAGAGCCGCCCATGTTCCGGTGCTTGAGCCCTCCGATTCCCAAGAATGTAAAGACTATGTGAAATATGCGTATGAGCTTTCTGAAAAGTATGACACACCGGTTTTAGTGCGCACCACGACCAGGCTTTCGCACTCTCAGTCCTACGTCTGTACGGAAGAGCGTGTGGTTCCCGAGGATAAGGCTTATGTAAAGAACATTTCGAAAACCGTTATGACCCCGGCCAATGCCCAAAAACGTCATCCGCTGGTAGAAGCGAGAGAACTGCGCATGGCGGGGGATGCGG
>CAYFRY010000001.1:3744-7871 GCA_964345665.1 uncultured Oscillospiraceae bacterium | reverse complement strand
CACAGATGCCTATCAATCGTATCGAGTACAACGATAGGAAAATCGGAATCATTACCTCCGGTATTCCGTATCAGTATGTCAAAGAGGTTTTCCCCGAAGCCTCCGTTCTGAAGTTGGGCTTGGTTAATCCTTTGCCGAAAAAAATGATTGAAGACTTCGCCAAAGAGGTGGAAACCCTCTACGTGATTGAAGAGCTTGAACCCCTCATCGAAGAGCAGATCAAATCTTGGGGCATTGATTGTATTGGCAAAGAAAAGCTCAGTGTCCAAGGCGAGTATTCGGCGAACATGTTGCGAGAGTGCCTGCTGGGTGAAGAACTCGGATTGCGTGCGCCTGCTGCGGCGCCCGGTCGTCCGCCCATTCTTTGCCCGGGTTGTCCTCACCGTGCGGTCTATTCCGTCATGAAGAAATTGAAGCTGCATGGGGCAGGCGACATCGGCTGTTACACCCTCGGCGCGGCACCGCCTCTGGAAGTCGTGGATACGACGATTTGTATGGGTGCTTCCATCAGCTCCCTACACGGTATGGAAAAGGCGAGAGGGAAGGAATACATCAAAGATTGGGTAGCCGTCATCGGTGACTCGACCTTCATGCATACGGGCGTCAACTCGCTGATGAACATGGTTTATAATGGCGCGACGGGTACGGTTTTGATTTTGGATAACTCCATCACCGCCATGACCGGTCATCAACAGAATCTTTCGACAGGTAAAACCTTGATGGGAGACGCGGCTCCTGCCATTAATATCAAAAAGTTTTGCGAAGCCATCGGCATTGAACATGTCTACGAGATTTTCTCATTCGATTTGAAAGGAATGGAAAAACTGCTCAAAGAGGCGAAGGAGCGTGATGCGTTGACTGTGATTATTGCTCAATCGCCGTGCGTGCTCCTGAAAGACAATCCGCCGATCAGGCATCAATACAAGGTGGACGCGGAATTGTGCCGTGCTTGCGGTATCTGCATGAAGCCCGGTTGCCCCGCTCTCACACGAGATGAGCATGGAAAAACCCTGATTAACGATTCTATGTGTAATGGTTGCGGACTCTGCTTCCGTCTCTGTCCTTTTAACGCCATCAAGATGGTGGACAGTGTCATTGATGTGCTGTAAGCGTTTGGAAGGAGATTGGATTTGAGCACTAAAAATATTATGAGTGTCGGTGTCGGGGGCCAACGGACCTTGCTGACGTCTTGCATCCTCGGCGGCATTGCCGAGCTTGCCGGCTACGATGTTAAGCTTTCAGAAGTGCATGGCATGGCGCAGCGTGGCGGGTCCGTCGTGACCTTCGTTCGATACGGAGAAAAGGTGGCCGAACCTATTGTGGAGCCCGGCCAGGCCGATGTCCTGATTGCCTTCGAGCGCTTGGAGGCTCTGCGCTACGCCCACTATCTGAAAAAAGACGGTGTTCTGATTGTTAACGATACCCGAATCGATCCTATGCCGGTTGTTATCGGCCAAGCGAAATACCCGGAAGAGGCTATCGATAAGCTCAAAGAGAACTATCGTATCATTCGTGTTGACGGACAAGCCGAAGCGCGTAAGCTTCAAAATTTACGTGTTTTTAATGTCGTGGTTATCGGCGCAACTGCGAGACATATGGAATTCAAAAAAGAAGACTGGTACGATGTCATCGAGAAAACGGTACCCCCACGTACGGTTTACATTAACAAACAGGCTTTTGATATCGGCTGGGAAATGGAAGGCTGACTGGGCCGGTATGCTTTCCGGGAAATGGAAGGCTGAAAAGACAGGAATGCTTTTCAAAATTACTATGCTTAGCTTGCTTTTTAAGCTTATTGTTATTTAGCGCACTGCTTTTAGCGCATTGGAAGGGAAGACGATGATTTGGAATGAAGCCAAGGAATGCATGAGCCGCGACGAGATGACAGCTCTGCAGTCGGCACGCTTGAGAAAACTGGTCAACCGTGTTTATCACAATGTGGAATCTTATAGACGTAAAATGCAGGCCATCGGCCTGGAGCCCGGTGATATCCGAGGCATCGAAGACCTGAACAAACTACCTTTTACGACTAAAGATGACCTCAGAGACAACTATCCTTTCGGATTGTTCGCGGTTCCGGAATCCGAGATTTTACGCGTTCATGCTTCCTCAGGCACAACGGGCAAAGCCACCGTCGTAGGCTACACGCGCCGCGACATTGAAATTTGGAGCGAGTGTGTGACTCGTTGTCTGGCCATGGCCGGTATCGGAAAAAATGACCGCATCATGGTGGCCTATGGTTACGGCTTATTCACAGGTGGTTTAGGCTTGCACTACGGAGCGGAAAACCTCGGCGCCATGGTTATCCCTGCCTCTACCTCCTCTACCACTAAGCAGCTGCAGCTCATGGAAGATTTCAAGGCCACGGCCATTGCCTGTACTCCTTCCTACTTGGTGCATTTGATGGAAACGCTGAAGGCTGAAAATCGCTTGGATAAGATTTATCTCAAGTCAGCGCTTTGCGGTGCGGAACCTTGGACCGAAGCCATGCGAACACGCTTGGAGGAAGGCCTTAATATACAAGCCCATGACATTTACGGCTTAAGTGAAATTATGGGCCCGGGTGTTTCTACGGACTGTCGTTACCATGCAGGCTCCCACATTATGGAAGACTATTTCCTGCCTGAAGTCGTGGACTGTTCAACTTTTGAAAATCTGCCGGACGGCGAAACGGGCGAACTCGTTATCACTACCCTCAGCAAAGAAGCCCTTCCCATGATTCGTTATCGCACCAAGGACCTGACTTCGCTGACGCACGAAAAATGCGCATGCGGACGCACGACCGCGCGCATCTCACGTTTCAAGGGCCGCTCGGACGACATGCTCATCATTCGCGGTGTTAACGTCTTTCCCTCACAAATTGAAGCCGCTTTGCTCGAAATGGGCGGCACGACCCCTCATTATCTGATTGTCGTAGATCGCGTTAACGAAATGGACACCTTTGAAGTTTGGGTTGAACTGGACGAAAGCATGCTCTCCGACGAAGTGCGCGTCATTGAGGGCTTGGCCAAGAAAATCAACCACGTCTTAAGACAGGCCTTGGGCCTTAATCCTGTGGTAAAATTAGTACAGGCCAATACTATCGAGCGTAGCAATGGCAAAGCCAAGCGCGTCATCGACAGAAGAAAGCTGTATTGAGTTTTTATATAAGCACTTTGAAGTTTTGAATTAATTGAAGTTTTGTATGGATTTCAAGTTGATTTTTTATTTGGTTTTCAATTTGTTTTCAGATTGATAATCAAGCGGCCGACGCCTTCGGCTCGCCTAGCGAAAGGAGCCACCCTATGACCAAACAGCTCACCGCTTTTTTAGAAAACCAGGCAGGCAAACTGCAAGAGGTCGCTTCCGTTCTTGCCTCTGCCGATATCAACATTCTCTCTTTTAATCTCGCCGACACCACAAGTTTCGGTGTGCTGCGCATGATTGTCTCCGACCCGGAGCAAGGTCGTTTAGTTCTTCGTGAAAACGGTATTGTTGCTCAAGTCAGCGAGGTCATCAGCGTGGAAATCCCTTCCAAACCGGGAAGCATGAGCAAGCTGCTCGGCACTTTGCCCGAAAACATTTCCGTTGAATACCTTTATCCTTATGACACTACCGGCGACAGATCCGGCGTCATCCTGAAATTGAGCGATATGGAGGCGGGTCTGGCGGCTCTCTTGGAGAAGGGCTATAAGGTTTTGTAGGGTTTGGGTTCGTTTTGAGTTTTTGAGTTTAATTTTGAGCTTGGTTTTGAGATTTCTATGTTGAAGGCGCTTCTGTGGAGGCGTCTTATTTTGTACAGTGGCTCTTTGCAGATTCATTATTCAGTTAAATCTTTGACTACTTCCGCTGCGATAAGAAGTCCTGCCGCCGCAGGCACGAAGGCCAGTGAGCCCGGTGTTTGTTTTGGGCGGGTAGGGCTTTTTATGTTGTTTGTTTGTTCCTGATCTACTTCCGCCGCGAAAAGCGGTGTGATGGCTTCTTCTTGTGAATAAACCACTTTCAAGTGCTCAATCCCACGCTTGCGCAGTTCTTTTCGCATGACCCTGGCCAGAGCATCCATTTCAGTGTCGAAAATATCCGCGACCTGAAAACCCATTGGATTTAGTTTGTTGCCTGTCCCCATGGAAGAGAGGAGGGGTGTATTG
>CAYFRY010000001.1:0-3734 GCA_964345665.1 uncultured Oscillospiraceae bacterium | reverse complement strand
ATTGGCTTTTTGGCAAGCTTCGATGAGGAGTAGTTTTGACGTAACCGTGTCGATGGCATCCACAACGTAGTCGAAGTCATCGAAATGGAAATCTTTTTCGGTGTCCCGGTTGAAAAAGGTGGCGTATACGTGCGTGATGCAATGGGGGTTAATTTCTTTGACACGCTCTGCTGTTATTTCGGCTTTCAGCTCGCCAAGGTTGGTCGTCAGCGCGATGACTTGACGATTGAGGTTGCTCTCACTGATACGGTCGTGGTCCACTAGTGTCAATTCGCCGATTCCCGTCCTTGCCAGAGCCTCAACGACGTAACTGCCCACACCGCCTAAACCGAAAACGGCGACGTGCGACTTGGCGATTTTATCCATCGACTCATCTCCGAGGAGCATACGACTGCGAATGAAGGGATCTGTCATGGTGGTGTCTTTCTGTGTGTAGTTTGAATTGGCCACTTTCCAGCTGATAAGATTGTTGTCATTTTAGCATAACAGATTGTGTCTCATATGCTTCAGATTATATGATTGTATGTTCTCTCTCTTTTGTGTTAACCTCTGTCCATTTTTACAACTTCTTTTGTGTTAACCTCTGTCCATTTTTACAACTTGTGCTGAGTTGTTTTTGTTTTTGGTGTTTCTTGAGGCATTTTTTCAACTTGTGTTTAGGTGTTTTGGGTTTTCGCACATTCCTTGATCCGCTTTTTCAACTTGTGTGGATTTAGCGCTAGGCTGATTGCATCCCGTCCTCTGTACAATTTGTCTATTTGTAAACTAGCGGATAATTTTTCAAGCTGTGTGGGGGAGCTGGCCTACCAGGTTTGGAAAAGTACTTAGATTAAGTCAGCACAAGTTGTTTTTTTGACGAAAAAGCTGGGCGTATGTGTTCGGTGCCAATCTTTGAAGTCTGCACAAGTTGAAATTTTGGATTAAGAGGGAAGATCACTGTGGAAAATTTAGCCGCTCAAGGCTATCTCCTGGTGATTTGGGGGCATACTGAAGCGACCGAGTTTTCCAATTATTGAACGAGTCAAGAAGCTGATGCGGTCACAAGTTGTTTTGTCTGAGAGGGGACAAGGTTAATAGGTTAGTCTTGCTGGCTGAAAATCAGATTTTAGGACACGAGGCTATTTTGTCCATTTTTGGACAAACGAGGGCAGTTGTCCTAGGTAACAACTGAAGATTATCAAGACAAAAGGAGGTCTGCCCTTAAAAACTGAGGACAAGTCCACTTTATTGACCATTTTCTCTGGCTTTAAGGTGATTTAAAAGAAAAACAGGGATCGTTTTGCCGAAAGCTTAGGACGTAAACGTTTGCTTGTCCATAAATGGACAAAAATCCCTCGCGTCTTTTTTCCAAGCAAAAGCACCGAAAGACCTCACGTACCGGATACTGAATCTCAAACATCCCAAACACCATCTCCTATTTATAGATGAAAAAAGCAGGAAAATACGTTAGAATATTTACTAATTAGTAGAATGTTTGCCGGAATGACGTCCGACGGATGGACAAAAAGAGATCGGCGACTTAAACTCATGCTTTGAGAAAAATAAGAAAACAAACATTGACTTTACTGCCGAAGAGTATGACTTCGAAAAATAAGGAGAAAATCCAAATGAAAAACAAATTGAAAAGCCTCATTGCGCTGCTCCTGGCAAGCGTCCTAATCGTGGGGGCTAGCGCCTGTGGACCTAAGCAAGAGACCAACACCACGGATAAAGGCCAAAGCGCCGCCAATACCGGCATCGTCAACATCGGTGTGACCAACGAAATCACCACCCTGAACCCGCTTTTGGTGGACGGTTCGGAGACCGGTAAGTATGCGACCGGCCTCAACTTCATCCCCTTGGTGGATTTGGACGAGAACAATAATTTTGCGCCCATGTTGGCTGAGTCGATTACATCAACGGATAACCTGACTTTTACCGTTAAGCTTTTCAAGGAGGCCCAATGGTCTGACGGTCAGCCGATTACGGCGGACGATGTCATCTTCACCGCTTTGAAAATCACCTCCGATGGAATCGCCAACCCTTCCATGTCCACATGGAGTGCGATAGAGGGTATGGATGACAGCGGCTTGCATCCCGATGCGGATACCGAAGTCTCCGGAATTGTTAAAGTCGACGAGCAAACCGTTAACTTTGTGGCCAAAGCGCCCATGCCGATCAATACCTTTCAGAATACTTTTGCCCGCTACTTTATGACTATTCCTAAGCACGTGTTGGGTGCAAAAACAACGGAAGAACTCAAAACCAGCGGCTGGTTCAATACGCCGGAAGTAGTCAGCGGTCCTTATCAATCTACGGATTTCGATGGAGCTCATTTTGTCAGTTACAAGGCCAATGAAAACTATTTCAAAGGTAAGCCTCAGATCCCCACACTGAATTTTAAGGTGGTGCAAGGAAGCCAGCTCCTGATCGGCTTGCAAACGGGCGAGATTGATTTTGTCCATCCGACCATGGCCTCTTTCCCGCAAGAGGATATGGAAAGCCTGGCCAAACTGGAAAACATTAGCTTGGAGTATGACAAGCCCCTGACTAACCAATTCCTTTTTGTGAACACGCAAACACTTTCTGATGTCAAGCTGCGTAAGGCCATTGCCATGACCATCGACCGCCAAGGTTTAATCGACAGCTTCCTCGGCGGACACGGTGAAGTGGTGGAAGGCTTCCTCAGTTCTTACAGCCCCTACTTCGATGAGAGCCTGAAGCCGACGCCTTATGACCCGGAGGCCGCCAAAACCCTCGTAGCGGAGCTGGATCCTGCGGTTCTGGATAAAACATACACCGTAAAAGTAAACTCCGGTGACCCGACTTTTGTACAAGCGGTTCAGCTTGTGCAGCAACAACTTGGCGAACTGGGTATCAAAACCAAGATACAGGCGGAAGATCTCAATACGCTTCTGTCTTCTGCAGCTACACATAATTTTGATATGCTTGCCGTTCAATATACCCTGGCTCCTGTTGACCCTTATCCGGATGTCGCCTGGCTGATGACGGGTGAGAACTGGGTCAACTACGCCAACCCAAAAATGGACGAGCTGATTGCTAAAACGCAGACCGCCAAAGACGATGCGGAAACTAAACAAATCTATGGCGAGATTAACCGTCTGGTCCAAGAAGAAGTGCCGGTCATTAATACTTACGTCATTGCGGCGCCCGGCGCAGTCAGCCAACGCTTGGAAAACGCCAAGCCTAAAATCTACGGCGCTTTTAATAATGTGGAGCAGTGGACCATCAAGTAAATGACTAAAGTCTTAGAGGTAAAAGGTTTAGAAACCAAGTTCGTGACGGACCGGGGAGATTCTCCGGTTCTTGACGATGTCAGCTTTTCTGTCCATGCCGGTGAAACCGTCGGTATTGTGGGCGAGTCAGGCTCAGGGAAAAGCGTGACTTCTCTTTCCATTATGCGACTCTTGGATCGTAACGGCCATATCACAAAAGGTAAAATCCTTTTCGAAGGAAAAGACCTGACGAAGCTGACAGAGGAAGAACTCGATGCGCTGCGCGGCAGTCGCATGACCATGATTTTCCAAGACGCTCAATCTGCCTTGAACCCTGTCTTTACAGTCGGAGCACAGCTGATAGAAAGTATGCGTGTCCATCTTAAACTTGGCAAAAAGGAAGCCGAGGAGCGAGCGATTGCCATTCTCAAGCAAGTAGGTCTGGCGGATGCCGAGACCATCATGAAAGCCTACCCGCACACGCTTTCGGGCGGGATGCAGCAGCGTGTCATGATTGCC